>DATBXH010000320.1:0-5041 GCA_036514375.1 Bacteroidales bacterium
CTGTAAAAGGGACCAAACCATCTTTGAACTGATTGATAAACCGTGCATCCATCGACCATAAATAACGAATATCCGGTATCCGACATTTATTCATAAGTAAACGATCGATGCCCAGTCCAAAAGCCCACCCTGTTCCTGTGATGTTACAATTCCGTAAAATTTGAGATTGAATCACACCTCCACCCAGAATCTCAATCCATTCCTCGCCTTGTCTCACTTCAGCCTGGACGGATGGGTTTGTGAATGGAAAATAATCATCGAGGAACCTATATTCCTGTTCGGGAAAAAGATAATGAACAAGTCCTTCCAATGTATTGAGGAGATCATGAAGAGCATCGCTTTCTGAAGGTAAAATTTTCACACCTTCCATTTGATGGAAGACCGGATAATGATTCTTGTCTATCGTGTCCTTTCTATAAACATCTCCGGTCACAAGAAATTTGGTTTTACCCTGTTTTAAGAGTTGTGTTTGATGCGCTGAAGTATGAGTCCGTAATACAGTATTATCATCCAGATAATATGTATCATTTGCTGATCTTGCCGGATGTTCGGCAGGAATCAGCAAATCGTCAAAATTTTCTTTTATACTAACTTCTTCAGACAAATCATCGAAACAAGCATAATCAGTAAAATAATGCTGTACAAGCCTTTTCATCTGACACAAGGGGTGCCGAGGATTGTTGTGTAACTTTAATAAACGCTTTGAATTTATAGATTCAGGAATATTGTGCATGATATGAGGATATTAAAATGAATATAACTCTCCTGCGAAGGAAGTGTCAAATTATTATAAATAAAAAAGGATAATCAGGCCCGGAATGGGCTGCAAAAGGTGAACAAAAACGATGATACTTTTATGTTATCCAAGTTCCTCATAATTACCCAAAAGTAATAAAAAAACACTTCAATTCAAAAAGTAATAAGAAACCGATGCGTTTTCCGGTATATTCTAAGTAAAGTCCTATAAATGAGATATCAGTGCCAATATCCTTGTTGGTTATAAGAAATAAAAAAGACGGGTTTAAACCCGTCTACTTATCTTATCATAGAAAACAAAGTCAAATCCGATTCTTTCGCTTCTTAAACAGGAAGCTTGCTTTCGATTCTTCCTTTCGAATCAACCGTTCGATATTTTTCTGATGTGTTAAAATAAGCAAAACAGCCACAATCAAAGAAAAAATTATTAACGATTGAATGGTGGTTTTAAAAACAAACATAATCAGGAAGGGAAAAGTCGATCCTGAGATGATTGAACTTAACGAAACATATTTTGTGGTAAGCAATGTTACCAAAAAAATCCCTAAGGCAATTAGTGTTGGAAGTGGTGCAATGGCAAGTATAATACCAAAAAGACATGCCACACCTTTTCCTCCTCTGAATCCGGCAAAAACCGGATAAATGTGACCTAAAACAGCAAATCCGCCTAACACAAGTTGTAGCTCAACAAAATTTTCGGTTCCGGTAAAATAAGTCGAAATCCTTGCCAAATTGACTGCCAAAAAGCCCTTCAAGATATCAACAATAAGTACAGGTAAGCCAGCCTTCCAGCCCAAAACCCTCACGGTATTTGTAGCTCCGGCATTTTTGCTGCCTAATTCACGTACATCAACCCCAAATAATAATTTACCAAACCAAACTGCACTGGGAACTGATCCAAGCAAATAAGCGCAAATAAACAAACTTATTGTTAAGATATTGATTTCCATACAATTTTCATTTAAAAGTTCTGCAAAGTAAACAATAAACTAAATACTGAACAAATTTTTTGTTACAAGAACTGCAAAAATGAAGCTTTTTTAGAAGATATTCACATCCTTATCGATGATATTTATCACCAGTCTAAAAAAAGCCGCTTCACTGGAAGAAGCAGCTTTTTTTATCAATAACCCAAAAATTATGCCTTATTCAATCTATCAACTAGCCCGTTAAATTGATTTTTCATTTCAGCAGGCAACCTGTCGCCAAATTTAGCATAGTGTTCCTTTATCAGCTCAATCTCGTTATTCCAGTCGTTTTTATCGACTTTCAGAAGTTGAGGCATATTTTCAGCCACACCATTTAACCCATTTACATCGATGGTTCCTGCTTTTGGGACATAACCAATTGCTGTTTGGTCAGCCTCGGCTTTGCCATCAACGCGCTCAAAAATCCATTTCAAAACACGGATATTGTCGCCATAACCCGGCCACAGGAATTTGCCTTCAGAACTCTTCCTAAACCAGTTAACATTAAATATCTTCGGCAATTTATTTTTATCCGGTGCTGTTTGTCCGATTTTAATCCAGTGTCCGAAATAATCGCCCATGTGATAACCACAGAAAGGTAACATGGCAAAAGGATCACGACGAACACCAGCCTTAAGACCAATAGCAGCAGCAGTAACTTCGGAGCCTACGATCGATCCCATAAACACACCGTGATTCCAGTCGAATGCCTGGTAAACCAATGGTAATGTACCCGGACGACGTCCACCGAAAAGAATAGCAGAGATGGGTACTCCTTTAGGATTTTCCCAGTCTTTATCAATAGCCGGACATTGACTGGCAGGTGCTGTAAAACGGGCATTGGGGTGAGCAGCAGGTGTGCATTCTATTTGATCGTACTTTTGATTTGTCCAGGTGATGGTTCCTTCCGGGGCGTCGGTTCCAATACCTTCCCACCATATATCACCATCGGGAGTTAATGCTGTATTGGTAAAAATGGTATTCGATTTACAGGAAAGCATAGCATTTGGGTTGGTTTCCATAGATGTATATGGAGCTACACCAAAGAAACCGGCTTCCGGATTGATCGCATACAAACGACCATCTTCACCAAACTTCATCCATGCAATGTCATCGCCAACAGTTTCAACTTTCCAACCGGGAATGGTAGGAATTAGCATAGCAAGATTTGTCTTTCCGCAAGCGCTTGGGAAAGCAGCAGCAATATACTTTTTAACACCCTGAGGATTGGTTATGCCCATAATAAGCATGTGCTCGGCTAACCAGCCTTGTTTTTTAGCCATGTTTGAAGCGATGCGTAGTGCAAAACATTTCTTGCCAAGAAGTGCATTTCCACCGTATCCGCTACCAAACGACCAAATTTCGTTAGTTTCAGGGAAATGTGATATATATTTCTTTTCGATAGGTGCGCAAGGCCATTTAACATCTTTCTGTCCGGGTTGCAGTGGAGCACCTACACTGTGAATACAAGGCACAAAGTCGCCATTGCCAAGAACATCCAAAACAGCCTTACCCATTCTGGTCATGAGGCGCATATTTACAACAACATATGGAGAGTCTGTAATTTCAACACCAATATGTGCAATTTTCGATCCCAACGGTCCCATGCTAAAAGGGATGACATACATGGTACGTCCTTTCATACATCCTTTAAACATCCCGCGCAGAGTCTCCTTCATTTCTTTCGGATCCCTCCAGTTATTGGTAGGACCTGCATCCTCCTTCTTCTCCGAGCAAATATAGGTACGATCTTCAACGCGTGCCACATCACTGGGGTCGCTTTGAAAATAATAACTTCCAGGGCGTTTGCTCTCATTCAGCTTCACAGCCATTCCAGCTTTAACCATCTGGTCAAACAACATCTCATTCTCCTTCTCCGAACCATCACACCAATGGATCGCATTCGGCTCACACAGATCGGCCCATTCCTTGACCCATTGATTCAATTTCGCATTATTGGTCATACTCTTACGTTTTTATAAATCAAATTTATGCTTTAGAACATATTTTTTTCAAACGGTGCAAATATAGAAATACATTTTTTAATTGTGAAAAGAAAAACAATAAAACTGTTATTAAAATAACAATACTTTATAAGCCACTTGATTATAGATTCTTATATCAGATTAAAATATGCTTTTTTCGATTTCAAACCTGTTTTCACCCTTACCTTGTGGTTTGATTGCAGAGTTTCTGATTTTCAATTTAATAATAATGCAAATATCTTATCTTCAATTTGCAAGCAAACCTTTATTAAAGATAAGAAATTAACAAGAATTCTGGTATCCTTATACTGAAAACAATTCTCCACAAATAAATGTTTCTCTGTCTAAAAACATGTTTCTGATGATCTTATATCCAACGTAAGGAGTGCCTTTCTGATCCCCTGGCACAGCAGGGTTGTTAAGTTCTAAGCAAACCAGAACGGCGAAGATAAAACCTTATTTTTATAGCTGGCCTTAGTAGAAATGACGAAGAAACAAAATCGACCTTATTGCCTTATACAGTAAAATTTTAAATAAGTTAATAAGGTCAAATTTACACCTTAACTCTCCCCTACTAAGGTTTATAAGGTTAGGCAGGAATTAGAACTTAACAGCTTCGCGAAAAAGCTTAGCGCCCACTGCGGTTAAATCTTTTTTACTATTTCAGTTTCATCTTGAAAATCATCCTAATTCATCAACAAAAAAAGCCCCGTTGGTAATACCACGGGGCTTTTATATAAATAGAAAATTATTACTTTTTCTCTTTAGCAGCAGCTTGCGCAGCGGCCAAACGTGCGATAGGTACACGGAATGGAGAGCAGCTTACATAGTCCATACCAACATTGTGGCAGAACTCTACTGTCATCGGTTCGCCTCCGTGCTCGCCGCAAATACCAACTTTAAGTTTGTTGCGGGTGCTACGGCCAAGCTTGATACCCATATCCACTAACTTACCAACACCGGTTTGGTCAAGTACCTGGAATGGATCGAACTTGTAAATACCCTGATCAACATACTGAGGTAAGAACTTACCGGCATCGTCGCGGCTAAAGCCGAGAGTCATCTGGGTAAGGTCATTGGTACCGAAGGAGAAGAATTCGGCAGTCTTAGCAATATCGTCAGCTGTTAAAGCAGCCCGGGGAATTTCGATCATGGTACCAACCATGTAGTCGATCTTCTCACCTCTTTCGGCAAATACTTTCTCAGCTGTTGCACGGATGATATCCACCTGGAGTTGTAATTCCTTGGTTGTACCAACCAGCGGAACCATGATTTCAGGTAATACTTTCTTGCCTTTCTTAGCTACATTTAAAGCAGCTTCGATGATAGCAC
>DATBXH010000321.1:0-7048 GCA_036514375.1 Bacteroidales bacterium
TGGCCGCTTTCTTTATATTCGTAGCTTTCAGGTTACGAATATATGACGGGTCAAAAACTGCCTTCATTGGTTTGATTGCACTCAGTTCATTCCTGAATAGTTCAATCTGGTGCTTATCTAATACACCAGCCTTTATTGCTGATTCATAAGCATTATCCTCGAAAAGATCCCATCCTCCAAAGACGACGTCGTTCAAATTTGCCAGAGGCACAAAATCCTTAATTTTGGGATTTTTGTTTTCGGTCCGTTTTCCTAAACGGATGGTTCCCATTTGTGTTAAAGAGCCAATCGGAGGTGCAATTCCTTTTCTGGCGGCCATAACGCCGGTAATTAATGTTGTAGCTACCGCACCCATACCGGGTAGCAAAATGCCTAGTTTTCCCTTAGGTTTTTCAATTTGTTTCATACTGTTTTTTTAAACTGTAAAAAATATTAGTTGTGCTATAATTTGTTAAATATTAGATATATAACAATAAAGCCAATAAAAACATAAATTGACCCGGAGAGAACCTTCCTAACCTTTAATAATCAACAAACCGAAATTGAAATCTATGTTAAACTAAACAACCCCGGGTCAAATATTTAATCTATGCTTCTCAAACTTTTATTTACTCAAAAGCCCAAGAAAAATGAGCACATACCAACTATTTAGTATGTGTAAAATCATAATTGTACTATATTCATCAATAGTTTTTCATTATTTATACCAACCGTTTAGTATGTAAACTATTAAAAAAACTAGTTTTTAATTAATTTGTATAATTGATTGTATTGAAGTTTAATCATGCTGAAAGCAAATTCAACTGACCTCCCATTCATAATAAACCTGAATATACTGTACCCAATCGCTATAAAGTTCTCTGCCAATATATCCGACTCTATATCCGGTAAAATTTCCCCTTTTACTTTAGCCCTGGTAATTACCCGTTCCCATTTATTGAATATAGCATCTCCCAGTTCCTTAAGCTTCTCAGCAAAGCCCGGATAATAATCTTTAGCTTCCATGATGAGAGAGATAGAGGTAGGGTCGGGCCGGTCAATATTCGCAATCTCCTTTAATTTCTTAGCCAGGAAATCTATATGATCCAAATGTAGATCAATATATGCCTTAAGAGTGCCATTTTCCTCAATTTCTTCATTTCTTGGCATGTGGCTTGCAAGATAAAATTTGTCAATTACCTCAATATAAATTTCCTCCTTGCTCTTAAAATAATGGTAGAATGCTCCTTTCGTTAAACCAGTTTCTTTTTCTAAATCACTCATCGTAACAGCTTTGTAACTTTTGGTGATAAAGAGTCTGAATGCAGTCCTTAAAATGTGTTCCCGAGTATCTATCATACATACCATTTGGTATGCAAATATAGAATTAAATCGATTCACTTATCCGATTTGAAACATTTTTTTAGTCCTCGCACCAAACAATTATTTCAACATGGTACCCACTGCTGTTTTTGCGGTAATCCACAGTTTCAACTACTCCTTTATAGCCCGACCAACAGTTGGCAGATTTCCTGATCTCGAGGAATTCTTGTTCCTTCAAAAATTCAGGCACAGCGACCCATTCTCCAATCCTCGGAATGAAAGGCAGATCAATCCATGATTCAAAATCTTTATTTTCGGTAGAAAAGATGACTTTTGTTTGCATAGGCAGTTTTTAATTCAATAGGTTTTAATGGAGCCCTTCCCTAATAATTAGGGTTTGATTATAGCTTAGCTTACGTCAGCATATAAGTTGTCTATTCATATAGGGTTTAATAATAAACTATAACATTTTATTTTGCAGACGGATGAACATTAAAAATATTGTATCATTCAAAGAACAAATAAAAATATAGACAGCCTTATAGGTTTGAAAAACTATTTCGGTAAAACAGCTAAATTTACCGATGACATCGATAAAATGACGGCCGAATAAAGTAACTAGGTTTCCTTAGTTCCCTTTGTTATTGGCTTAATTCTTATTTATACCTTCCGGTTGCCTGTAAATATTTAGCCATTTTAATCTGGTAGCTGCATTTGGCATCGGTCAGGTTATCACTCGCGTTCCGGAAGGTTGCCTGGGCTTCCAGGAGGTCGGAAATTCCAATGACACCGGCGCGGTAATTATCTTCCGTGATTTTGAGATTTTCCTGTGCCTGTGTTACTGATTTTTCCGATACCTGGATCTGGAACCAACTTTCGCGCAATTCGTTACTTGCTTGCTCTATTTGCAGCGATAACATTTCGGACGTTTCGTTGAGCGACGTCCTGGCCTTCTCCACTTTCATACGTTGCTGCTTTATCTTATGCGAGCCGCCCCACCAGTCGCTGATCGGTATACCCACATTGACCAGAGCCAGCGCATTTTTTTGATTGCTATTCATTACATCTACGTAATAACCAATGGCACTCACGGCAACCTGAGGCATATATTCACCTCGTGTCATCTTGCGCTGAAGCTCTTCGGCCTGTACTGCGTTGTTGAGTAATTGGTATTCCGTGCGGTTTGTCACTTCCTTTTGAGCATCGACCTGTTCAGGGAGCTTTGTTGGAGTAAATGGTTGTGCATTGAAAATCAGCGTAGTGTCATATTTGATTCCAATTTGCTGGCACAATGCACGTGAGGTAAGGGCTATGCCATTATTTAACTTAAACCTGTTCATTTGTAATTCGTTTTGTTTAAGTTGTACCTTCAGTAAATCGTTTCGCTGGACCATACCGGCACGGTGGTAGTTCTCTACATCGCGGTGCAGGGTATCTAGCAACGCCTGATAAATCCTCAGTGTTTTATCTTTTTCTTTAAGCGAAATCAGGGTCCAGTATAGCTCTTCAGTCTTTACCAATACCTCTATTGTGGTAAGTGACTGCTGCTGACGACTCACATTCTCACCCAATGATGCCAGTTTATTTCCATTATGAATTCGTCCACCGGCATATAATGGCATGGCAACTGATACATTAGCCATATTCATATAATCGAGTGCATTGATGGGTATCGAAGGAACGTAAGCAAACTGAGTGGCAGTCGCAAGATTGGCAGGATTGCCATCATATACTGGCAGATTCATCTCCGGAGTACTGGCTTTTACCAGATAATCGGGAGCACGCATGGCAGTGATACCGGCACTTATTTTCGGAAAATAGTTGGTAAAGGCACTTTTCCGCTGTTCTTCTGCAGCCTTCACCTCAAAATCGGCTTCTTTGATCTTCTTATTGTTTATCAGTGCCATCTGTTTACAGGAATCCAGGCTTAGCGTTTGTGCATGGGTCTTAACCGGGACAAAAAATAGCAGGAGGATCAATGTACCAACTACTCCTTTGGTTGGAACTGACCAGAAACCGGCTTTCTTTACCTTATCGCTATAAATCAATGAATAGAGGACTGGAAGAATGTAGAGTGTTAATACCATGGAAATAAGTAACCCAAAGCAAATAACTGTTCCCAACGGCCCCCAGAGCTGTGAACGGCTTAATATCATTGGAACTACTCCCACTGAAGCTGCAGCAGATGTCAGAAATATTGGTCGCATACGGCGTTTCCCCGCAGCAATGGCAGCTTCCTGGATAGGTATACGACGGGTTTCGCGCAGTTCGCGTGCATAATCGATAAGGATGATGCCGTTGCGGACGACCATCCCACAAAGACTGGAAATACCAACAAATGCAGTGATACTAAAAGGGTACCCCATCAGTTTTAAACCTATGGCTGCACCCGGAAGAGTCAGAAGCATAGAGGACATGATCAGAAGCGATAATTTCTCTTTCTTAAACTGAAACAGCAGGATAAAGAAAATTAAAATGATGCTCAATCCCAATGCAACGGTCATAGGGGTGAAAACTTCCACTTGTCCTTCATAATCGCCTCCATAATGGATAGATGTACCTTCAGGAAGCCTCAGATTGTCAATTTGAGGTTTTACTTCGTCGAATATTTTAGCTGCAATGCCGGTTAAGTCATTGTCGATAAATATAGTCAATGTGGGTGTTCCATTACGGTGTACAATGGTTCCTTCTGTCCATTCGGACGTGAATGTGGCAAACGAACGTAACGGAAGAGCCGAAAAACTGGAAGGTGAAGTGATGTATTGATCTTCGACGGTGTGAATTCCTTTTTCACCTTTGATTTCCTGTGTAAGACGAACCTCTACAGGGTAATCGTTTTCCCAAATGGTTGTGAGAGGCACACCATCCAATCCAACCATAAGCGATGTAGCAACCAGCCCTTTGGAATATCCTAATCTATTGGCTTTGTCGCGGTCGAGATTAACTTTGACGGCTTGCTGTTTCTGATCCCAGTCGGTGCGCATCCAGGCAATGTGTTTGGTCTTTTGCAGGATGCTGTCTACCCTGGCTTCAACAGATCGGATATCTTTTACGGAGTCGGATGAGATTCGGACTTCAACAGGTGCTTTATTTAGTTGCAAGGCAAGTACCTTGAATTTAACATGGGCATTTTCGAATTTATCGGCATATTTCGCACTATAATCATTTACTATGGCGCGTGTAGCCTTGTCCGAAACCGTGTTGACAAGCAGCTGACCGAAGTTTGGTGCAGGCATGTTGGGCGCATAAGCTACCTGAAAACGTGGTGAACTGGTACCCGCAAAACTGGTTACGTTTGTGACGCGTTTATCCTTGATTAACAGATTTTCCAAACTATCCATGACCTTTGCTGTACTTTCGAGTGATGAACCGGTGGGTAGGTATACCTCTACGGCAAACTGATTACGTTCCAGTTCAGGAAACAATTGCTGATCGGTATTCTTGAATAATATTACAGCCAAAATAATCATTATAATGCCTGAGCCAATAACCAGTTTGGGATGTGTGAATGCCTTTTCGAGTGTAACATCAAACTTGCCCTGAAGCCAATCCAGGAAAGATTTTCCCTTTCTTTTGGAATTACTTGCCTTTAATCCTTTTTTGATAAATACGAAATTGAGGTATGGAACCAATAACGAAGCAACCACGATAGACACAATCAATGCAATTCCTACCACAATCGGAATGGTTTCAAGAAATTCTCCGGCAGTTCCGGGTATCATATATCCGAGCGGCACATAAGTAACAATAATTGCCAGTGTTGCGGTCAGGATAGGAATGAACAGTTCCTTGGCACTTTTGATAGCAGCGTGCCAGGGCGATATACCATGATCTATCTTCTCTACATGGTTATCGATGACAACAATGGAGTTGTCGACAATCATCCCCAATACAAGAATCAGTGAGGCCAGCGAAACTGTATGTAATTCAATCCCGAAGAAATACAAAAATGCCAGAGTCACAAATACGGAGATTGGCACCGTGATACCCGCGACGGAGGCTACCCGGAGTGGCAGCAACAGCATGGTAACCAGAATCACGGCTATGATGGCAATGAAAAATTCGTGCATGAAGTTACTTACCGAATCGTCTACATACTTAGGTAATTCTGATATCTTAGCGATTTCTATCCCTTTTGGACATGATTTCTTAAATATCTCCAGCGCTTTGTCCACATCTTTGCCAAATTCAACGATATTATTGCCCGGTTGCATTTCGAGTGAGAGCAATATGGTCTTTTTGCCGTTTTGCCTGATATAACTGTCAGGGTCTTCGAATCGACGCTCAACAGTGGAGATGTTCTTTAGCCTTACCACATTTCCCTTTGGATCGGCATAAACAATCTGGTTTGCCAGATCTTTCTCCGATTCAAAGTTTGGAGGAAGGTGTACGGCCAGGTTGTACTTGCCATCCTTCAATTCCCCGGCATAATTTACCATGCCGTTAGTTTGGTAAGAGCCTAGTAGCGACAGGGTTTTGATGTTATACTCATTCAGTAATTCCGGTTTAACATTGATGTATATTTTCTCTTTCTGCAGGCCATAATGTTTTATTTTGGAAGTAGCAGGTATTTTGCGGCATTCGGCCTCGAGTTTTTTTAATTGTTCTTCCAGTTCTTTATAACTCTGCGAATCGGACGATAATGTAATCAGCAGGGCCGATGTATCTCCAAAATCGGAATTGGCAATCAGTGCCAATACGCCTGTTGGGAGGGTCATTTTTAACTCGGCCAGGCCGTGTTTTAATTTTGACCAGAACTGATCAGCATTCTTAACATTATCATTCAATTCCACGAAAATGTACATAACCCCTTCGCGGGAGTATGAGTAGGTTTTAGCCTTTTTTATTTCCTGATAACCAAATATAAAGTTTTCAACTACACGTGTTAGTTGGTTTTCAACTTCAGCTGAAGTAGCTCCCGGATAAACACCAACAATCACGCCTTGCCTGATGGTAAATTGTGGAAATTCGTTCCGTGGCATTTTTTTCAGCGCTACTGCTCCAATGAGTATAAATACAGCTACCAATATCACAACGATATTACGATTCCGCATGGCGGATTCGATAATGCCTGGCTTAATGCGATTCATCTTACAAACTGATTAAACTATTGTCCGACAACTTTTCTTTTCCTTCTTTCACGATTACCTGTCCCTGTTTCAAACCCGACAGTACTTCCAGGTTTTCATTGCTGAAATTGCCAGTTTCGATAATCTGTTTTTTTACGCGTTTTTGAGCATTATCTACAACGTAAACATATGACTTGCCGACATTATCGATGGTCACGCTTTGGTAAGGGACTAACAGCACTTCCTTCCCTGATGATATATCAAGTGATACATCGCAGACCATACCAGGTTTAAGTTCCAGAGCCTGATTTTTTATTAGTATCTTCACTTCGTAAGTACGTGAAATGGCATCTGCAACCGGATTTATACTTGTGATTAAACCTTCAAATTGCATGTCATTTAAGGCTGAAACCTTAACGTCTGCTTTAATTCCTTTTTTCATTTTGCTGATCTCGTTCTCGGGAACCGGGATTTTAACATAAACTGATTTTATATCGACCAATTCCAGGGGGGATGAAGTAATTGAGATAGATGACATGCCTGGTTCTATATTACGTCGACCAATGACACCGTCTACCGGTGCATACATAAAGCATTTGTTAAGGTTGTTCTTGCTTAGTTCGAGTGATGATTTTGCCTGTTCCAGGTTCGTTTCCATCTCTATCCATTTAATGTCG
>DATBXH010000322.1:0-5403 GCA_036514375.1 Bacteroidales bacterium
GTATTTTATGTGGAATTTCAGTGGCAGGCAAAACGATATACTGGGCCACGGAAACGCTATATATGGGAACTGGATTACCGGAATACCCTTTATCGATCACACTTTTCTGAAGACAGGGCAGAATCTGCCATCCTCATTGAAAAATAATCCAGGGAGGAACACTTATTTTCTTCTGCCGCTTATTTTAGGATTAATTGGTTTTGTTTACCACTACCGAAAAGAAAAAAAAAGTTTTATTGTTTTAGGGCTTTTGTTCTTTTTTACAGGGATCGCCATTGTATTATATCTTAATGAGGTACCGGTTGTACCCAGGGAAAGAGATTATGTATATGTGGGATCGTTCTATGCGTTTGCCGTATGGATTGGACTTGGGGTTTTAGCATTATGCCATTTTTTTCAAAAAAGATTGAAGTTAAAGGACACAATAGCTTTAATCATTGCAGTCACAGCTTCATTGAGTGTGCCGGTTATCATGATTAATCAAAACTGGGACGACCATGATCGTTCGCATCGGTATGCAGTACTGGAATATGCACGAAACTATCTGGAATCATGTGAGCGCAATGCTATTCTGTTTACTAATGCCGATAACGATACGTACCCACTATGGTATGCACAGGAAGTAGAGGGCATTCGCAGGGATATACAGATTGTTCTTACACCCTATTTATCGGCAGACTGGTATGTGGCTGAATTAAGGAGACCTTCGTATGATAAGCCCGGATTACCTCTAAGTCTGGATCAGGGAAAGATTGTGGGAGGCAAACGAACTTTTCTTCCTATTCTTGATAAGATTGATTCGACAGTTGAACTGAAAGCTTTACTTGGTTTTGTGAGTAGTAATGATGAACGAGCTAAGGTAATGCTTACGGACGGAAGGACGGAGAATTACCTGCCATCCCGAAATCTGAGCCTGCCGGTCAATAAAAGTATTACAAAAGAATATAAGTTTCAGTCGGGTTTTCAGCCTTTGGCTGACGATACAATACAGATCCGGCTTAAAGGCAGTTATTTGAGATTAGATCATTTGCTTTTGCTTGATATTCTGGCCACCAACAATTGGAAACGGCCTGTTTATTTTGCTTCGGTTCAGGAACCCATGAACCTCGGTCTCGATAAGTATCTTCAACTCGATGGCTATGCTTATAAGCTTACACCTTTCAGAAGTAATTCCAGGGAAATCGACGACATTGGGATAGTCGACTCCGAAGGGCTTTACCAAAAATTGATGGAGGAGTTTTCGTTTAAATCACTTGCTGATCCCAGGGTCTATCTTGATTGGACTCATGTCAGCACTGTTTCTGTCGTTTCCCTAAGAAACAAGTTTGCAAGGTTAGCAGAGACGCTGATTCGTGAGGGTAAACCGGAAAAGGCGGAAAAAGTCCTGGACAAAATCATGACGATACTTCCGCATGAACGAATTCCTTTTGATCTTGCCACACTTAACATTTCCGATTTGTATGTAAAAACAGGGGATAGGAATAAAGGAGAGCAATTGCTTAAAAAGCTGGAAACCGTGACGGCGGAGAATCTTGTCTATTTCCATACTCTTCCAGGGAAATACATGTCCGGTATAGATTATGAACTGAGGTTGAACCTTTATATGATGGATGAGATCAGAAGGATTGCCGAATATTACAAGTTCGAAAATATTGCCAGAGACTCGGCTGCTTATGAGAAAATATGGGAGGGTTCTTTGCTGCCTGGCAATTGATAGGAGTGCATCTTTAGTTCTCGGGAAAATATTTATAGAAAATTAAGAGACAGGTAACACAAAGAATCACCGGGAAATTAACACTGAGGGCACGGAGGAATTTGCAGGATATCTCTTTATCAGTGAATATAAATCATTTTAACTGACTGCCATTTCTGCCAGTTTCATTACTGTTTTCCAGTTTCGGGTGGTAGCCATCAACTTGAGTTTGCTTTCGAAGAAATTGTTGGTAAGCTTGGCTTGCCCGTAGCCATTTGGAAAACACAAATAGATAATACTGCCGGATACGATGTATTCTTCTCCGTTGCTTTCGATTCGGTTTATTTTTTCAAGGAGAGCCTGCTGCGGTGTTTCAGATAGGAAAGTGACATAAAGAAGATCGATATCTTTGTGTTTTTCTAAAACAAAGGCATTGTTGTTCAATACATGGTTGAGTTCCTGAGCATTTTTTGCAAGTACATAAACTTCAAATCCATATTCTTTCAGGATTTTATCAGAAATCTTTTTGGCCAGATCAACAGGGTTGTCCTTCTCGGCTTCAAAAATTATGTTACCGCTTTGGATGTAAGTTCTTACCTTTTTGAGATGAATGGCTTCAAGATGAGCTTTCAGTTCTTCCATTTTTATCTTCTTTTGTCCGCCCACATTGATGCCACGCAGCATTGCAACGTATGTTTCCATGAGATTTTTTTTAAAGAACCACTGATTTAGTGTTTAGTTCATTTACTATTTTTTAGTAAATCTAAAAGTTTTTGATCAGGTTTCGGCTTGCACCAACACCGGATTTTAGCGTCTTCCTTAGTTTTCCGGAGATTCGGCAGGATTTGTAAAGTAATATTTAACAATAATTTAACTTTGGGAAATGTGGCCGTTAAAAAAATACTTCTACATTTGCGCCCTCAAAATAAATTTAAACTGAAAATAAAATGCAGGTAATAGAAAATGCTGTGGTTATCAGCCGTAGTCAGGGAGAGCACAATGTAGTGATAGTAGAAGATGTAAACAGCGGTGTTGAAATCTCTCTTCAAAACCCAAAAGGAATTGAGGTTGAGTTAGGACTCGAAGGTAAAGTAATATACAAGGCCGAAACTGTAAATCAATTATTAAGTTTCGAACCGGTTCTGATCGAAGAACTTGCTTAATTTCCCGAAGAGAATCTAAAGTAGTCAGCTCCTTTTTATAAGGTTAACAGCCACGAATTAACGAATAAGAAATAAACTTATCCGTTGATTCGTGGCTGTTTTATTTAGGAAACTTTATATTTGAGGTATACTTTTACGGATATGGACAGGATTCTGGAATGTGTGCCCAACTTCAGTGAAGGAAGGAATATTGATTCGATAAACCAGATTGCAGACGCTATTTCATCGGTTAAAGATGTCAGATTATTGCATATTGATTCCGGCCAGGCAGCCAATCGTACGGTGATTATTTTTGCAGGAGATCCTGATGCTGTGGTGGAAGCTGCTTTCCTGGGCGCTAAAAAGGCAACTGAGGTCATTGATATGACCAAACATACCGGTGAACATCCTCGTTTCGGGGCCCTGGACGTTTGTCCGCTGGTTCCGGTATCCGGTATCAGTATGGAAGAGACCATTGCATATGCCCGTAAGCTTGGAAAAAGAATGGGAGAGGAGCTGGGAATTCATGTGTATAGTTATGGTTATGCAGCATTTACTAAGAAGAGGGAAAATCTTGCTTTCTGCCGTTCCGGAGAGTATGAAGGATTAAAAGCAAAACTTGCCAGGCGGGATGGGAAACCTGATTTTGGTCCTGTAGAATTCAATGCCAGATCAGGAGCAAGTGCGGTAGGTGCCAGGGATTTCCTAATTGCCTATAATGTTAATTTAGACACCACTTCGGTGGCTGTTGCCAAAACCATTGCCGGTGAAGTGCGTGAAAAAGGGAAAACAGTTGAGGAAAAAGATGAGCACGGTAAAGCCAAGTATATTCCCGGAACTTTAAAAGCCGTAAAGGCCATCGGATGGTATATTGAGGAATTTGGATTTGCCCAGGTATCCATGAACCTTACCAACATTCATATAACTCCCCTGCATATCGCTTTCGATGAGGTTTGTAAAAAGGCTTTGGAATATGGCATAAAAGTAACCGGTTCGGAGATTGTGGGAATGGTTCCGATGGAATCCATGATCGAGGCAGGTACGTATTTTCTTCAGAAGCAGAACCTTCCTGTAAATGTATCGGATAATGAGAAGATCGCCGTTGCCATCAAATCGTTAGGACTAGATCAATTGTATAAGTTTAAGCCGGAGGAGAAGATTTTGGAGTGGGTGTTAAAAAAGAGAGATTGAGATACTGTTTGTTTGGAAAGTTGTCTATAAAGATTCTTACCTTATCATATTCTTTTTTAATAACCTGGAAGTATGATAAACTCTTAAAATATGGATCTCTTCTTCATTTTTTATTCTGTAAATAATTCTATAATTACCTTCGATTAATTCTTTGATTGATTTATCACTAAATTCTGGAACTATTCGACCTAAATCCGGATTATTAGCTAACATTTGGGCTCTTTGGTACATTTTATTAACAGTTATTGTTGCATAACGAGCAGAATCCTGTACTATATATTCAAATATGTCCTTTAAATCTGCGACAGATATTTCAGTCCAGACTATTTTGACCATTTGTCAATTATTAATTTAACATCTTCATTTGAAATAACCTTTCCTGCCTCCGATTGCTGAAATCCTTCTTCAACTTTTTCAATAAAGATCAATTGATCAATCAACTCGTCAATGGTGAATGAATCCGGCAAATTATTGATTGTTTTATGTACCTTTTCTTTAGTTAACATAGGAATATCTTTTTGTAAAGATAATATATTTTATCAAGCGTAATTTGTTATTACGCTCTACCCAAAGTGATTTTGATTTTTGAAAGGAAGACAATTACACCCAGGCATGTTACCATGACTTAATGTTATTTCTCCCTCAAAAAATCCCCATCGATGATCATTACTTTTACTCCGTTTTTGGAGTAGGAGCGGTGCGAACTCAGATTGTCGGAAACAACATAAGTCATTCCTTTTTTTAAGAGAAACGTCTCTCCATTCTGGAGCTCGCTTACGAATTCGCCTTCCAGGCAGTGGACAATGTGTCCTTTTTGACACCAATGGTCGGCAAGGTAACCTTTCGAATATTCGACAATGCGTACGCGTAATCCGTCGAACTGAATGGTTTGCCAAAAGGCACTGCCTTGTTCACCTTTATGTTCGGTTTTAGGCACCTGCAACCAATTAATCGTTTGAAACGGGATGTTTTGTGGATTCATGATATTTCGCTTGGTTTATTCAAGGTTAAAAATAAGGTCAATTCAACAGAATTCCAAAGGTATAGGTCTTTTTTAGAATAATTACCCACTTAATATTAGCAAAGATTCGTTAGCCTTTAGAGTTCTAACTCCAACCCCTGATTGGAGATTACTATTTATTTCTTCCCAAAAACAAAACAAATCCTAATTTTAACCCCAGTGTTCCGCTGACGGTCCGGGTGTTATCGGGATTATCCTCCTTATTTTTGACCGTTAGCGAATTATAGTCTGCCAATACATCAAAGCTGGCTACATTTCCCAAAGGAATGGCAAGACCAATTCCTCCGCCGATACCCGAAACGTTCGCCTTACTGTCGTCACTCATATTGTCGTATGAAAATTTGCTTGTTGCTGAA
>DATBXH010000323.1:0-6618 GCA_036514375.1 Bacteroidales bacterium
ATCCAAAAATCATGACGATAGCCCCTAGCGAAGAAACAATGTTTGCACTGTGATATTCAGGGAAATAATCATAAGTTCTCCGTGGTTGTCCCATCATACCCATATAAAACATCGTAAAATAGAGCGCCATAAAACCCATAAAGAATATCAGCCATCCTGTATTTGCCCAGCTTTTATCGTACATTCTTCCGTATATTTTTGGAAACCAATAGTGGATTCCGGCCATAAAGGCATAGCCCATACCGCCGAAAACGATGAAATGAAAATGGCCGACGACAAAAGCAGTATCTGTTAGATAAACATCAGTAGCCAGACTTCCAAGAAATAATCCGGAGAGTCCGCCGATAGAAAATACAAAGATGAAGGAGAGCGCCCAGTACAATGGTGTTTGAACATTTATGGAGCCTTTGTACAAGGTAGCAACCCAGTTGAAAACCTTAATTGCACTTGGGATGGCTACAATGAAAGTAAGCAATGAAAAAAACCATAAGGATTTAGCACTCATCCCTGCAGAGAACATGTGATGCCCCCATACGAAATAACCTATAAAGGCGATCCCAAATGATGAAATAACAATGGCGGAATATCCGAAAATAGTTTTTCTGGCAAACGTAGGAATAACTTCCGAAATTACACCCATTGCCGGTAATATCATTATATACACTGCCGGGTGAGAATATATCCAGAATAAATGCTGATAAAGCAATGGATCTCCACCCAGCGAAGGATCAAAGAAGCCAATTTTGAAAAGTCGTTCAGCAACGATCATTAATAAAGTGATGCCTACAATTGGGGTAGCCAGGATTTGAATCCATCCTGTAGCATAAAGTGACCATGGGAAGAGAGGCATTTTCATCCATTTCATGCCCGGGGCCCTCATCCTATGAATGGTGGTAATAAAATTAATACCTGTAAGTATCGACGAAAATCCCAATACGAACGCTCCTAATACCGCTGATAATACATTGGTTGGTACTTTTAAACTATAAGGAGCATAAAATGTCCAGCCGGTATCCGGAGGTCCTGAACCCATAAATTGTGACGAAAGCGCTATAAGTGCCCCGGTTACATAAAGCCACCACGATAGCAGGTTAAGCCGGGGGAAGGCAACGTCTTTTGCACCGATCATAATGGGCAGGAAGAAGTTACCAAAAATGGCCGGAATGCCTGGTATTACCACCAAAAATATCATGGTAATGCCATGAAGCGTGAAAAATGCATTATAGGTTTGCGCGTCCATGATCGTTCTTCCGGGCGCTATTAATTCTAATTTCATTAAAAGGCCCAACGTGGCTCCTACGCAAAAGAAAGACACAATGGTATACAGATACAGTAAGCCTATCCTTTTATGGTCGGTTGATAGTATCCATCCCAGTATGCCCTTGTATTTCCCACGATGTTGCAGGTAACTGACATAATTTTGGCTCATAGTTATTTATAATTGTTTTAGTTCTATATCAATTAATTCTTTATTACGACGTCACGTTTTTTCCTCAGCATAGGTTTAAAAATGAGTGTAAATACTATACCCAGCAAGATGAGAAGAATAAGCCCTCCTCCAACCGCTGTGACGTCGAGCGAATATCTTCTTGATTTAATGTCATAGCCATAACAAAATTGTAATATCTTATTTATGGTAGGACCCGAAACTCCTTTTGACGATTCGGCAATCGCCATCCTGAATTCAAACGGGAGAAAATATGTGCCGTTCAGGTATCTTGTTATTTTTCCCTGTGGGCTTATGAATATAGCTGTTGCAGGATGCAGAAAGATATTCCCCTGCCGTTTATATCTGAAACCGAATGCACTTGTGGCCCTGGCTATATTAAGGCTGTCTGATACAAAAAAATTCCAACCCTGCGCAGCCTCTTTCGTTTTCATGTGGGCTATGTAATTCTTTTTCTTTTGAATAGCCAGGGATAGCGGTTCTTCGGTATTAAATCCTATGGTAAGTACTTGGTAATCCTTGCCAATTTTCATATTTGTTTTGTCAATTACTTCGGCTAACCCGTTCATTAAAGGCGTGCAAAGCATTGGGCATTCAAAATATACAAAACAAAGCACGGTTGGCTTATCAATTATTTTTTTGAGATTAACCGTATCTCCTTTCTCATTGATCAGCGATATGTTGTTTGGAACATATTCGTTCAAATGTTCTACAATACCAATTTCGAGGCTATCAGGCGCTGTACTGCCTGATGCGGATACCGGTAAAACAATCATTGCCAATAATAACAATAATGTACCGGGTGTTAATTTTAAAATTTTCATTTTATATATTATTTTTCAATTATTTACGGATTATTTCAGTATAGCATGATTTTTATACATGCTTATTATTGTAATAACCCCTAAATCTTACTATTTGTTTATCTGAGGGGTATGTTATACTTTTTGTTAAAGTCAACTAATACCATGTTTATCAACTCTTTTTATACTAAAAGTAAAAACGGCAAGAATGTCGTTGAATCGCCAATGATCCTGTACTTCTCGTTTATGGAGAATTTTCTCCGGAAAAACAGGATCACAAGCAATGCTATGGTCATTAAAAGCATGATAAAGCCAATGTTTTCCTGTAAAAAAAAGACAGACCAGGCTGAAACCAACGAAGAGAGTGCTAGTATGGCTAAAACTGTGAGTTCTGTGATTTTTACCCCAAAGCTTGTAGCAAACGAAACAAAACCAGCCATTCTATCCGCATCGTACTCATATATAGAATAAAGAAGCGGAATCGAAAGAATGATTAAAAAATTATTCAGGAAGAACAAAAGATCCGACCGGTTGATGAGTGGATACTTTGACAATATGGGGATACCCCATGTACCTGCAGTGTATCCGGCCGCGATAATTAATTCGCGGGGAAAGTATCTGAAAACCCGGCTGGCAAAATGATTAGACAAAAGATACAGGAAAATAAGAAAAGATATAAAAGCTCCAAAAATAATAGTGTTCCCGTCCAGAAATCTTAAAATAAGCAGAATTGCGAGGGCACCTGCTAAACATAGAAAAATCGCGATCGCTTTTCGATGTATAAAGTGAAATAAATGTCTCCCCATCGTAGCTTCTTCCCTTACCTTTAAAGCATCAAGCAAATGATCGGAAGTGTAAATAATCCATACACACAAAGGAAGAATTAGCCAATAAACTGAAGGCAGGGTTACACCTATGGTTTTAACGGCTAGCACTGAGCTTCCGATACTACCTAATGCCACATCAAGGCTCAGATATTGGAATATTTTATATATATGATTCAAAATGATGTTGATAACTTTCTTCAATATAAGGATGATTTTTAGGGATAAGTGCAGCTTTCGATAAATGATATCCGGTAACTAACGCAAATAAACCTGCAAAACCAATAAAAGAACCAATTTCAATAAATCCCCACTGACTATGTCCCACTACACCTGGAAAAATTTCTATAAATAAATCCATCCATAAGCCGACAAATAAGACAAGAGCAACAGAAAATACAATCCATTTACTCCTGCTGGTAAGTACCGGCAATAAGACGAAGAAGGGAACCACCCAGTTAAGGATGATATCTAATGCCCAGTATGGTCTCCATTCAGGGGTCCAACGGATAGCATAATAAATAGTTTCTTCGGGAAGATTGCCATACCAGGTAAGCATAAATTGTGAAAACCAGAAATAACCGTAAAATATTGAGGTTATAAAGAGGTAACGGGCAAAATCGTGAACATGGCTTACATTCAGAAATTCAAAGTATCCCTTTCGGCTAAGCAATAAAACAACAACAAAAATAGCTGCAGCCCCATGCTGAAACGAGGCAATAAAATTCTTGAGTGCATAGATGGTGCTGAACCATTTTACATCGATAGACATTAACAGATCAAAGCCAAGAAGTGAGAACGTTACCGACAAGACGAAAATGAAAATCTTGGAAAGCCGCTCTATTTTGTTAAATTGTTCTAATCCAACGGCTTCATCTTCTTTTAACGAAGCCTTTCGGATTTGCCATGTCAGCAAGATCCATACGGAAAAGAACAATATTAACCTGATAAAGAAGAACGGGGTATTTAGATATACCGATTTATTCCGGATAAGTTCGCTGCCTTTAACAACATCAGTGTTTGACCAGGGATATAAATAATGCAACCCAAAATACAGGAAAAGCATTAAGATGCCGGCTACAGGGATATACATCATCATCGCCTCAGAAATGCGCCTGAATCCTGATGACCAACCTGCCTGAGTGATGGCTTGAAGTGCCAGAAAAAAGGTACCTCCTATGGCTAACGAAAGAAAGAAAAAATTGTTTAACAGATAGTTTGCCCACGCCCGGTCAGGATTGACCACGAATGCATACACAAGTGCTGTGATACCTATCACGATACAGATGGTACAGATTATGAGGAAAGGTTTTGAAAGATGAATACGTTCTTTCATAATATTTTATTTTATCATATCATTGATTTTATTCTAATCTCTATTGTTTTGCTTCGAACCAGGTTCTTAAATGACTCATTTCCCCATTCTTTGCAAACTCCTCACATATAAAATGACTTTCCACCTGTCATCAGGTTTAACAATAATTCCATGAGCCGGCATAATTCCAAAGCCTACGGTAATTACGTGATACATTTCTCCGTCGGTTAAAGCGGCAATCTTCGGGCTAAGCAAGTTGGCCGGCGGATAAGGGTACTTACCAGACACGTATAAATGACCCTTTCCATTACCGCTTTCACCATGGCACTGAAGGCAAATGTTTTGATAGACGACTCCGCCACGATCAATATTTTCCGTATCCGGCAAAAATGGATTTTTTAATTTAGTTGCCTTACGCATATCTTCATCAGTCTTTTTATAAGGATAGTATTCTCCTTCCCTTGAGATGGTACCTTCAACGGGTATCTGTAATGTTTTGCCATCCGGAAAATCAGGATTGGGGGCATAGGTTTCATATGCTCTGGAATAGGCCATATCAGGAAAATAGTCGTATCCCGGGTTGTTCTTATCCCTGTCGCACGACTGGAAGGCAATACCACAAATTGCTACAAGAATTATAACATTATTTCTCATGAAGAGTATATTTTTCACATTCAAATTCTTACATTGTTTTAAAAATTACTTCATTTGCTCCTTTCTGCTTCAATACATTTTCTGCATCATCGATACTGTCAGATTTTAAAACAATAATAAATTTATCGTCCATGGACCTTTCATCAAATACCACTGCTTTCTTACCGGGAAAGAGCTTCGCACTCACCGAAAATGCAAAAAGGCTTAATATGGTGACGGTAAATATGGTAAGTACCAGCGTAATAATGATAAACGATGGAAAAGCATTGGAAGGTTTACCTCCAAAATTAAGCGGCCAACTTATTACTGAAGCATAATACAAAAAGGATAACACGGATACAACTGCAGTGATTCCTAAAAAATACGCAAGTGTTGGCAATTTGGAACGTCCTGCCAGTTTTCTCATTGCACGATGGACAGGTATTGGTGCATATATCTCTTCTATTTTTATTTTCGCATCTGTCAATTCCTCAACAGCCCTGTCAAACCGTTCCTCAGTATCAAAAACTCCGATATACCATGCGTTATTCATAGCATTCATTCATTTTTAGGTTGGTGATGTTCGCTTTCTTTTCCAACATGTAAAACACCTTTAAGTTCACTGATTGCCATCATGGGAACATATCTGAAGAAGAGCAATGTCCCAGTCGAGAATATTCCAAGTGTTCCGACAAATACTCCCACCTCTACATAGGAAGGACTGTAGGTTGCCCAGCTTGATGGCAGGAAATCTTTGGATAAAGTGCCTACAATGATATTGAAACGTTCAAACCACATCCCTACATTAATGAGTAGAGAAATAATAAAGAGCATTGCCAGATTTTTTCTTATTTTTTTGAACCAGAAAAGCTGTGGTACGAAAGCATTACAGATAAACATGATCCAGAATTGAACTTTATAGTCGCCAGTAATCCAGTTTTTGAAAAATGTATACATTTCGTATTTATTTCCTGAATACCAGGCAACAAAAAACTCAGTGAGATATGAAATTCCCATGATGAGGCTGATAAATACAAGAATCTTTGCCGTTGCATTTAAATGGGAATCGGTTATATAATTATTTAATTTGTAAAATTTCCGGATGATAATCATGAGTGTCATCACCATAGCAAATCCTGAAAAAATAGCACCTACAACAAAATAAGGAGGAAAGATGGTTTCGTGCCATCCGGGCTCAATAGATCCTGCAAAATCGGTCGACACAATTGAGTGTACTGAAACTACCAGCATGGCTGCCATCCCACCTAATATAAAGGCCAATGCTTCGAAACGTTGCCAGTTACGGGAAGAGCCTGTCCACCCCATAGCAAAAAAACCATAAATAGCTTTCTTAATTTTTGATTTTGTCTTATTCCGAATGGTAGCGAAGTCCGGAATCATGCCGAGATACCAAAATGAAGCTGAAATAGTAAGATAAGTTGAAATAGCTGTAAAGTCCCAAAAGAGTGGTGAGTTAAAGTTAACCCATAAGGATCCGCGGGTATTGGGATAAGGAATAATATAAAAGGCATCCCAAACACGTCCCATATGGAGCACAGGAAACAACCCTGCACATATGACAGCGAATACTGTCAT
>DATBXH010000324.1:0-4846 GCA_036514375.1 Bacteroidales bacterium
GTCTGGTTAGGTCTGAATCCGGTATACACACTATCCGGAACAATGCCGTAAGTCTTGACAGAGTTCATGACATCGTTGAACTCCGCACCTTCTGAAAAGGAATTGCTCCCATGCATACGGATGTATCTTTCAGCTTTCCCATCATACGTATGCCTTACCACAAACATTTCCGACAGGTTCTGTTCACCTTTCCCCATACGCATCAGTTCTGATTCTATCATGCTAATTGTTGAAAAGCACCAGCATGTTCCGGATTTCCCCTGGTCTTTTACAGATGTTGCTTTCAAAGACTTTACATTGGTGAATTTGTAAACAGCAGTATCTGCAACTTGTTGGGAATACGTGAAATTTTGAGAACCCAAAAGGGTAAAGAGAAATAATATTAAAAACAGTCTCATAAATTGCTTTAATTAGTTTATTGACACTAAAAATACATTAAATACAATAACAATTCACACAAATTGAATGTTAAAATTCAAGTTTGAACCTTTATTTTAGCCTGGTGTTTTTGAGCAAATTGTGCATGATATGAAAACAATTTTTGTTACCATATTCCTATTTATTTCAGGTTTATGTTTTTCACAGAAAAAGCCAAAAGATATGGAAAGTACCAGGGAAGAAAAAATTGTAAAAACTGACGATGAATGGAACAATTTACTGACACCAATTCAGTATTCCGTGACTCGCCAGAAAGCAACAGAGAGACCCTTTACCGGGATTTACGATAACTTTTTTAAGAAAGGTTATTACGTATGTGTTTGCTGCGGGAATAAACTATTCGATTCCAGGGATAAATTTAACTCAGGATGTGGTTGGCCGGCTTTCAGCGATATTGTTTCAAATAAGAATATTGAGTTACATCGGGATACAAGCCATGGTATGATCCGTACTGAAGTGACATGTGCAAAATGCAATGCTCATTTGGGACATGTTTTTAACGATGGCCCTCCTCCTTCAGGATTAAGATATTGTATTAATTCGGCATCACTCAGGTTTATAGAAGAGAAGTGATACCATGGCCCTCCATCAGGTAAAAGCAACAAGATTTGAAGGAGGCGTAATAGTAATGCCGATCGTTCCCTGCATGTATGTAATGGCATTACCGGAAATCAACACTCTGTCATGGGAGAGCGTGCACCATAATTCACCTGTTCGTTCAGATAGTTGAATGGCATGCAATATGTCTTTTTTTAGACGTTTGCTCCAGTAAGGAATGAGGGAGCAATGGGCAGATCCGGTCACAGGATCTTCATTAATACCAATCTTGGGGGCAAAGAATCGGGAGACAAAGTCGCAGTCTTTTCCAGGTGCAGTGACTATAACCGCTTTTTCGTCCAGTTCCTTCAACTTTTCGAAATCCGGTGATAATGCAAGGATATCTTTTTCACTGTTCAACACGGCTAAAAATTGGTTTCGGGAGGTGTATAATTCAACTACTGTTTTTCCTAAGGCCTCAGAGACCGAAGCTAAAGATTTGCCTGGTTCCACCTGGTAAGCCGGGAAGTCCAACGTTAATTTTCCGTCAGAAGTATGTGTAACGAGCAGTATGCCGCTTTTTGTCTTAAACTGAATGGGTTTGTTACCAAAGTTATATATACTGAATAAAACATGAGCTGCAGCTAATGTAGCGTGTCCGCAAAGATCCACTTCAACCCTGGGCGTAAACCATTTTAACTGAAACATCTCCTTTTCTTGCCTCACAACAAAGGCCGTTTCTGATAAGTTATGCTCAGTAGCAATGGATTGCAGTACTTCGTCAGGAAGCCATGATTCCAACAAACAAACGGCTGCCGGATTGCCTTTAAATACTTCTGATGTAAATGCATCAACATAAAACAAAGGAATCTTCATGCTTAAATTTTAAACGGTTTAATTTGCAATAGTTCTTGTTCTTCCTTGTACAGATTATTATCCAGAGGCGGATGAGGTTAAAAAAAGCCGCTTGAGGCGGCTTGTAGTTTAACTCACTATATTTTTCCTCAGGATGGATATCTTAAAACTTATCTCGTTCAATTGTTTGTAAGTAGTTTCAAGATTATTTTTATTTACCTCTAATTTAGCAAAGCTTGATTTTAAATCAAACAGCTTTGATAAAAATTCCTTAACAGGGATTTCTTTATCATATTTTCCAAGCAGACTTATCAGATTATCAAGTGACAGCTTTTGCTCGGCAATCCGTTCAATTAGTTCTATATCATTTTTGTGAGTGGAAGTCAAATTAGTTGCAATGTAAAGTGCCTCTGTCCATCCCCCTGCAACAATGAAAGCAGCTGCGCTTTCGCGTTCGTTATCTTTCAGATATTTTTCGGTGGCAGTATAAATTTCATTGGCAATTTTTACGAGGGAATCTTTGTTCGTAAGGTTATTTTCAATACGTTTTATAGAGAGCATAAATTTATCATCAGGAATCCCTAATTCGGTAGATAGTTGATGCATTGCCTTTAAATATTTTCCGGCCTGGTCAAACTGATCGAAATACTTGGCATAGCTAAGGTCAACGGCATAAACGCCAAGATTTAAAGCTTTATCTGTGGAAACATTATACGTATTCGTTTTTTCAGGTGAGTTTAAGATACTTTGATTATAGGAGGCCCCTATGCTTTTGAAAAGACTCGACATCTCAACCGACAGATACATATTATAAAATATCGGTATAGCGCCATCTTTAATTATTGATGTATCGGAAACAGAGGCTTTTTTGAGGCTATCGGTCAATACCGCCTGTTTTTGCCCTGAAGGATTGGATTTACATGAAGAAAAGAGAATGACTCCGGCAACCAATAAGTTAGCTAATGCTTTCATACTGTTTTTATTTAAATAGAGCTTGGTTTTACGCAAATGTAATAAATTCTCCATATACTTAATAAGGTATAACAAATCATTGAAGACATGATGAAATCATGGTAATTTTTTTTCCATATGGGAAAAATATAAGGGATACATGTTTTCAATGAGAATTTCTTCATCAGAAATATACTGAAAACCAATATGTTTAAAAAAACTGACGGAGACGGGAGTAGCAATAAGTTGAAGTGATTTGATATTCTGCTTCTCTGCTTCACAAAAAAGTGAATACATAATTCGTTTGCCAATTCCTTTGCCGTGCAATGCGGGATCAACAAACAGATCATTAATTCTGTATCCCGTTAGCGAACCTGATCCTACAATTTTACCATCGATAAGATATACCAGCGTATATCCGTTTTTTGCCCGTTCCCTGATATTATCGTAATTGTGAAATTCTTTAAGATATTCCACAACAGGTTCATCATAACAAGCATAATAGCAAGCCTCTATGGTTTTATGAATAAGCTTCCTAACGCCAATAAGGTCTGTTTCTTCCTTAAAAGGCTGTAAACGCTTATTCATAGCAATTATACCCTTGCTTTCAACAAAAGTCAATTCCATAGGTTTATTTTGGGAATGCAATATAGTGAATAATTGTCTTTTAGAAAAGAAAGATGTGGTAATTTTTTGATTAATTGTTTGTTAATTTAACCATTTGAGATATTGTCAGTTTCTTTTGTTATAAGAAATTTGATTAATCAAGAATATTCAAGGTTTCACAAAAAGAGCTATTAACTTTATGTTTTCCAGAAATAGACAAAAATGTTCCCCAGTTTTGCCGAATACTTCCTATATTTGATGTGAGCATCAAAGATTTATTTTAATTCCCCATTATGAAGAATGTAATAATGCTTTAATTGTATATTAACCAAATTTTTATGAGTTTTCCAACCTTTATCAAAAACTAAAATTTGAACGGATGAAAACAATCAAAATAGTATTGATCGGTTTGCTATTTTTTAGTTGGTCAAACAACGGGTCTTGTCAGAGTGTTGCTGCAGGTCAGGTGATGGATAACCTGATTGTTAAAAGTAAGATCTTAAATAAAGATGTTCATTATGCAATTTATCTGCCATCTGATTATAATACTTCAAACCGCAGTTATCCTGTAGTATATCTGCTGCACGGATATACTGACGATCAGGCAGGTTGGATCCAATTTGGCGAAATTAATATGAGCGTTGACAGAGCAATTGCCGAGAGAAGGATTCCTCCAATGATTATTGTAATGCCTGATGCTGGTGTCTCCTGGTATATTAATGATTCTAAAAATACTTACAGATATGAGGATATGTTCTTTCAGGAATTTATTCCTTATATTGAATCAAACTACCGCATCAGGGCTAAAAAGGAATTCCGTGGAGTGTGCGGATTATCAATGGGAGGATTTGGATCGTTCGTGTATGCCCTCCATCATCCTGATATGTTTGTTGCTTCTGCTCCTTTAAGTGCAGCAGTTTATAATGCCGATGATTTCATTACCATGCCGGATGAAAGGTATAATAATGTTTTTGCAAAGATATTCGGTGAAGGTCTTAAGGGAGATGCCCGCATTACCGATTTCTGGAAGAAGAACAATGTACCGGAATTAATGAAGAATATGCCCGAATCCCAGAAAAATGCAGTGAAATTTTATATCGACTGCGGTGATGATGATTTCCTTTCAAGGGACAATTGCCTTCTTCACGTTCTCATGCTTGATAATAAAATCCCTCATGAATTCAGAGTTCGCGATGGTGTTCATAACTGGACTTACTGGAGGACAGGAATTATTGATGCTCTGGATTTTATAGGACAAAATTTCCATCGATAATGAAATTTATCAAGCTTAGGAAGATTCCAGGAATCTATAATCTAACTAATGTTTTCTAATCTGGCAGCAACACTTAATATTGCTTTTATTTGTTTATGTCTCGTAGCCTGTTGATTTTCTATATACTGTTCCTTGGGTTCATCTTTCATTCCTGCAAACATGTCGAAAAAGATTCCAAGATTGAGA
>DATBXH010000325.1:0-3109 GCA_036514375.1 Bacteroidales bacterium
AAAAATTGAGCTGCTAAGTAACGAAGCGCAAGAAATATTTGGGAAAACGCCTGTTTGGATAGTTCGTTGGGGGATTACACTTGTATTTTTAATTCTGGCAGGTATCATTGTTGGAAGTGTTTTTTTTAGGTATCCTGATATTATAACTTCAACGGTAGTTTTTTATTCTGAAACGCCACCAGCTTCCATTATTGCCCGAACAAATGGTAAGATCGATTATCTTTTTGTGCAAAATGAACAACAGATAAAATCCGGTCAAATGCTTGCTATTCTGGAAAATACAGCAAATTATAAGCAAATATTCGAACTTAAAAATAAATTGAAGCAATTTTCAGCTTTTTTTTCTTCCGACAATGACACAAGTGACATTGATATCGACTTGTCCGGGCAATACGCCTTAGGCTCAATACAAAATTCCTTCTCCAATTTTCAAAGACAATACGAGGAATACCAGGATTATATAGCCCTCGAACTGATCGACAAAAAAGTTTCAGCAATCAAACAACAAATCGTTGACTATGACCGGTACATTGAATGTTTACAAGTTCAGGCTTTAAACCATAAAAAAATAGTACAACTAGGCTACAGCAATTATTTAAAAGATTCAGCTGCATTGAGTTTCAAAGGGATTACACCATCAGATTTTGAAAAATCAGAACAAAATTATTTACAGACCCAGAACAGTTATCAAAGCCTTTTAGCAACAATTACAAATACGCAACTGGAATCCAGACAATTAAGATATCAAATAGTCGATTTAAATAATCAAAAACAGGATCAAATTGCACACCTGCTCAATTCACTAGAAGAAGCTTATAATAATCTTAATGCAGCCATTGCCGAATGGGAGAAATTATATGTACTTACTTCGCCTATTGAAGGTAACGTAACCTTTATAAAATATTGGAGTAAAAATCAATTCGTTATGACCAGTGATGTTGTTTTTACAATCGTTCCAACGAAGCCAAACAGGATCATTGGTCGCCTTAAAATACCTATATCGGGTTCCGGTAAAGTATTAATAGGTCAATATACCCATATAGAACTTGAGAATTTCCCTTACATGGAATTTGGAAGACTGACCGGTCAAATAGAATCCATTTCATTAGTACCTGAAGTTTCTACCTCAGGTGCATTTTATACAGCCGAGATTGTCCTGCCGGAAGGATTAAAAACGAATTATAATCTTATGCTACCGTTCAGTCAAGGGATGCAGGGCTCTGCAGAAATTATAACCAAAAATTTGAGTTTACTCGACCGCTTTATACAACCATTGCACTCTATGATAAAGAAAAATGCTGATGAGATGGAAAGAAAAAGAATTTTGGAAAAAGACAAAAACAATTTTGAAAAGAAGAAAAATTTAGATAATCACTGAAATCCGTGTTATAATAATTAATGAAAAAGAAATATCAGATTTTTGATACACCCTGGCATATACCTCATCAATATGATATGATAAATGCTCTAAGTAATGAGTGCGATTTTTATTTTTGCCTAAATGTCAAACGACAGTGGGATTACAATTTACGGCCCATTCCTAAAAATTTAAAATTTGTAGCTTATTATGAGGAGGGAAAATATGATTTTGCTATTTTACATATTGATCAGGCAATTATAAATTCCAATCAAAAAAGAGTAATTTATGATCAATTTAATGAAGTAATCACAGATATTCCCAAAATAGTTGTTAATCACGGATCACCCGTATTTCATGGTGATATCGTTGATTCGGACCAAAGCTTAAATTATATGGAATTTCAGAAAAAACATATCAATGTAGTAAAAGAAGCTGTAGGTAACAATATAATGGTTGTTAATTCGCATACTGCAGCAACTTCAAGAGGATGGGGTTGGGGAGTTCCTATTGTACATGGTATTAATCCTGATGATTGGTTAGATTTAAGAAAGGAGCCCCGTGTTTTTACAGCTCTTTCTCCAAGAGGATTTGACAGATATTATAATCGTCAATGCACCTTTGACGTAGCTGATATATTAGACAAGGAGTATGGTTACATATTATGCTATGCAAACTTAAATGTTGAGACCAATAAATCACCCCAGGATTATAAGGAATTTTTGGGTAAATCGCTTCTTTACCTGGATACTTCTTATCACACTCCAATGAATAGAGCAAGAACGGAGGCATTTTTATCCGGATGCTGTGTCATTCAGGTTGAAGGAGCACATGATCTCGAGCGTTGGGCAAAGCATGGCGAAAATATTGTACTTGTTCCTAACAAACCTGAAGAGATAGCTAGGACTGTGACAGATTTCCTTGAGAATAGATACGCCGAGGCAATTAAAATAGGACAAAAGGGTAAAGAAATGGCAAAAAAACAGTTCAACCCTGAGAGATATAGAAACGATTGGTTAAACTTATTTAAACAACTCAAAACGTATTAATTTTGTAATGGATAATATTGGAACTACGGGTATAATACCATGTAACTGTTTAGGTAATTATAAAAGAAAAGTTGGATCTACATTTTTAAGAGTGAAAGGATTAGTGGCAAATGCTGAAGATTTTGCTATTTGGAAACATGGTCAAAAGTTTGATAATCTGATTTTTCAAAAGGTTTATTGGAAGGAAATGATGGAAATATTTCAAGGTCCGAAAATATTGGATCTTTGTGATCCGGACTGGTTAAAAGAATTCATTGATATTGCGGATATTGCTAGTTTAATAGATGCCATTACCTGTTCAAGTGAAGGTTTGACTCAACTGGTAAGAAATTACTTCCCCCAAAAACCTGTATATTTCGTTCCGGATAGATTAAATTTTAAGAATTTCCCCAAACCTAGAGGAAAACATATGAACAGAGCCAGAAGAGTGGTTTGGTTTGGTTTTATTAACAACGCTCACGAGACTTTAGAACAATTATTACCAACGATTGAAAAGCATAATTTATCTCTTAAAATAATTTCCGATAGGCCCTATACAAAAGAAGATGGCATTAAAAAATTAAAAAAAAATAAATTCATTGATTATAATGAAGATACAGCTTATACAGAGATAAAAAAGAATGATATTGTCCTAAATCCAAAGTCAAACAAAGCATTTTTTAAGTATAAGTCAAACAATAAATCAATAATAGCTTGGAAATTA
>DATBXH010000326.1:0-2234 GCA_036514375.1 Bacteroidales bacterium
CATACATCGTGCGTTCGAGAAAATAGCAGAACAGCGGACCTGGTACCAGATAACAACACTTACTGATAGAATGAATTATTGTTCTTCTCCTATCAATAATATTGGTTATCAATTGGCTGTGGAGAAGTTATTTGGAGTACAAACCAATAAGAAAATTGATTACATGCGGGTTATCATTATGGAATTGGCGCGTATAGCCGACCATATTATCTGCAATAGTGTTATTGGTGTTGATACGGGCGCATTAACAGGGTTTCTTTATGTAATGCAGGAGCGGGAAAACATATACGAAATTTTTGAAGATATCTGTGGTGCTCGTTTGACTACGAACATTGGTCGTCTTGGAGGTTTCGAGCGGGATTTCTCTCCTGAAACGATTCAAAAGATTAAGAATTTCGTAAATCGGTTTCCTAAAGTCCTGGGTGAATTTGAGAAATTATTGCTTCGTAATCGTATCTTTATGGACAGGACCGTTAAAGTTGGACCCATTAGTGCTGAGAGAGCGTTAGCATATGGTTTTACCGGGCCGAACCTTCGTGCTGCCGGAGTAGATTACGATGTTCGTGTATTCAGTCCTTATTCCTCTTATAATGATTTTGATTTTATAATTCCAACCGGAACACAGGGAGATACTTATGACCGTTTTTGCGTTCGGCAGACTGAGATGTGGGAATCACTTAAGATTATTGAACAAGCTGTGAACAATTTGCCAGATGGCAAGTGTTATGTGGATGTTCCCGAGATTGTACTTCCCCCGAAAGAACAAGTCTATAGTAAAATGGAACCCCTTATCTGGCATTTTAAAGTGGTGATGGGAGAGGTAGAAACTCCTGTAGGAGAGGTTTATTCATGTGTGGAAGGAGGTAATGGCGAATTAGGATTTTATATTGTGAGTGATGGTGGTCGCACTCCTTATCGGTTACATTTCCGTCGTCCGAGTTTCATTTATTACCAGGCATATCCTGAAATGATCCGCGGCGGACTGTTGTCTGATGCCATCATTACCATGAGTAGTTTAAATGTGATTGCTGGAGAATTAGATGCTTAATATATACTGGTTGTAATAAACAGAGGCAACAATGCCACTGGTTACTGCGGCTGAAAAATTCAAATATGGCACTTGGTAATAAAATAAAACATAAACTTTACGGGAAAGTAGGGCAGGAAGTAAAATTCTCACCCGAAACTTTAGAAAAGGTTAAAAAGATTATTGCACGGTATCCTGATGGCAAGCAAAAATCGGCAATACTTCCTGTTCTTCATATTGCTCAGGAGGAATTGGGCGGTTATTTGAGTGTAGAGGTTCAGGATTATGTGGCAGGTCTCTTGAACATACAACCTATTGAAGTTTATGAAGTAGCTACATTCTATACTCAATATTATCTGGAGAAAGTCGGTAAATATGTCATTGAAGTATGTCGCACGGGCCCTTGTGCCATGTGTGGCGGCGAAGACATAGCCGATTATCTTGAACAGAGGTTGAAAATCAAAACGGGAGAAACTACAAGTGATGGCCTTTTTACACTTCGTAGGGTGGAATGTCTGGGTGCTTGCGGATATGCTCCTGTAATGCAAATCAATACCGAGTTTTATGAATCTCTTACCAAAGAGAAAATTGATCAGGTGCTTGCGGATTTGACGGCCAGGGCTAATGAAGAAAAACCGAAGGAATCAAAATGGGTAGAAAAATTCTTTTAGATAAGATACACATCCCGGGGATTGAGACATTCCAGGTATACCGGGATAATGGCGGTTATTCCTCCGTGGAAAAAGCATTGAAGCAAATGACTCCTGCTGAGGTTACCGAAGAGGTAAAAAAATCTGGTCTTCGTGGCCGCGGTGGTGCTGGATTTCCTACTGGTATGAAGTGGTCATTCCTTGATACCAGATCCAATAACCCTCGCTATTTGGTTTGTAATGCGGATGAAAGTGAACCCGGAACTTTTAAAGACAGATACCTGATCGATCATATCCCTCATCTACTTGTTGAAGGACTTATCGTGTCCAGTTATGCCTTAGGCGCAAATACGACATTTGTGTATGTTCGGGGTGAGTTCAAACGCCAGATTGGTGTACTTAATAAGGCGATTCGCGAGGCATACAACAATGGTTTTCTTGGAAAGAATATTTTGGGAAGTCCCTATTCATTGGATATTCATGTGCATTCGGGTGCGGGAGCTTACATTTGCGGTGAGGAAACTGCCTTGCTCGAGTTACTTGAAGGTAAACGCGGG
>DATBXH010000327.1:0-3975 GCA_036514375.1 Bacteroidales bacterium
TGGTTGGCTATGGTTATTGTGATAATTATTATTGTTACTGCGGTATCTAATGGAGCAAACATAACCGATGGGCTCGATGGACTTGCTGCCGGTACATCGGCTATAATTGGTACTACACTGGCTATTCTGGCATATGTATCGGGCAACTTCATTTATGCCAATTATTTAAATATCATGTATCTTCCCAATACAGGAGAGATGGTCGTGTTTATAAGTGCATTCATCGGCGCGCTGGTGGGTTTCTTGTGGTACAATACTTATCCGGCTCAGGTATTTATGGGCGATACAGGGAGCCTGGCATTAGGTGGCATTATTGCCGTTTATGCTATTCTGATCAGGAAAGAGCTTCTAATACCTGTATTATGTGGAATTTTTCTCATGGAGAATCTTTCGGTTGTTATGCAGGTGAGCTATTTCAAATACACCAAAAAGAAATACGGTGAAGGTCGGAGAATTTTTAAAATGTCTCCTCTCCATCATCATTACCAGATGAAGGGATATCCGGAAGCCAAGATTGTGACGCGGTTTTGGATTATCGGTATTATACTGGCAGTATTGACTATCGTAACTCTAAAGATCAGGTAATTCAATATAAAATTCAACATGTCTGAAATTGAAAGAATTGTTGTTTTGGGGGCAGCTGAAAGTGGTGTAGGAGCAGCTGTTCTTGCCCTTAAAAAAGGATTCGATGTTTTTGTTTCCGATTTTGGATCCATTAAAACAAGGTATAAGGAAATCCTTGATGCGTATGGCATTCCTTTTGAGGAAGGACGCCATTCTGAGAGTTTGATTCTAAATGCAACAGAAGTAGTTAAAAGTCCTGGTATACCTGAAAAGGCTCCCATTGTGAAAGCAATCCGTGAAAAAGGAATAAAAATAATTTCTGAAATTGAATTTGCAGGCCGATATACCAGCGCCAAAAAGATTTGTATCACAGGAAGCAATGGAAAGACTACAACCACTACACTCATCCATCATATGATGAAAAAGGCAGGAATGAATGTTGGTCTTGCCGGAAATGTTGGACAGAGTCTTGCAATGCAGGTGGCAACTGAAAATTATGATTATTACGTTATAGAACTAAGTAGTTTTCAACTCGATGGGATGTACGAATTCAAGGCCGATATTGCCATTCTGTTGAACATCACTCCTGACCATCTTGATAGATATGATTACCAGTTACAGAATTATGTAAATTCGAAATTTCGTATTACACAGAATCTTACAGAAGATAATTTTTTTATTTTTTGTTCAGACGATGAGATTACGATTCGTGAGCTGGAACGAATTGTAATAACAGCTCAAAAATTACCTTTTTCAATCAAACACTCCAATAAGCCTGGTGCTTTTATTGAAAATAATCTTTTGAATATTAATTACCAGGAAACGGACTTTACTATGTCGCTTGACGATCTTTCGTTACGCGGTAAACATAATATTTATAACTCTATGGCAGCCGGAATCGCCGGTCGGGTGCTTGAGATCAGGAAGGATGTGATACGGCAGAGTCTCAGTGATTTTCAGGGTGTAGAGCATCGGTTGGAGCATGTGCTTAAAATTCATGGAGTTGATTATATCAACGATTCCAAAGCTACAAACGTTAATTCTGTTTGGTATGCACTTGAGAGTATGACTACTCCGACGGTTTGGATTGTTGGTGGGCAGGACAAGGGCAATGATTATGCAGAGCTTTTTGACCTTGTAAAGCAAAAAGTAAAAGCTGTTGTATGTCTTGGGAAAGATAATTCCAAAATACTAAAAGCATTTGAAGGTATGGTGCCGGCTATGGTAGAAACTCATTCTATGCAGGAAGCTGTTCAGGCGTGTTATCAATTGGCGAAAAATGGTGATACTGTTTTATTGTCGCCGGCCTGCGCCAGTTTTGATCTGTTTGAGAATTACGAGGATCGTGGACGTCAGTTTAAAAACTGCGTGCGGGATTTGTAGGCAGAATAAAAGAAATAGAAGAGTGAAGGAATGAAAATAATTTATAAATCATTAAGTCTTTGAACTTAAAACATAAATGACTGAAACACTTAAGAAATATTTTAAAGGGGATGCTGTAGTATGGGCTGTAATAATGGCTTTGTCCATTATTTCGCTATTAGCTGTTTATAGTTCAACAGGTACGTTGGCGTATAAATCAGCACACGGCAATACTACTTACTATGTGTTAAAGCATTTTACTTTTATGTTGGTAGGTTTCATTATCATTTACGTAACCCATCGTATTCCTTATAAATACTATTCCAGACTTTCACAATTACTATTGTTGATGAGTGTTCCACTATTAGGTCTCACGCTTGTATTTGGAGCTCATGTTAATGATGCATCCAGATGGCTTACGCTTCCGGGTCTTGGTTTTAAATTTCAAACTTCTGATTTTGCCAAACTTGCAATAATGATGTATTTGGCACGGGTTCTTTCCTTAAAACAAGAGGTCATCAAGGATTTCAAACAGGCATTTTTGCCCCTTATCTTACCCGTGGGCGGAATATGTCTTTTGATTTTACCCGCCAACTTTAGTACAGCTGCTATATTGTTTGCAGCCTGTCTGATGATGATGTTTGTTGGACGAGTGAGTATCAAGCATATCCTAGCAGTGATAGCTGTAGGTGCAGTAGCTTTGATTTTGTTTATTTCGCTCGCTTTATTATTTCATAAAGAAGGCCGTATAAAAACATGGAAAGCAAGGATCGAAAGCTTTGTATCAGGCGAAAGCGATGATAATTTCCAGGCAGAACAATCGAAAATAGCAATAGCCACCGGCGGAATTATTGGCAAGGGTCCAGGAAATAGTGTGCAACGTAATTTCCTGCCATATCCATATGCTGATTTTATTTATGCAATAATTGTAGAAGAATATGGTTTGGTTGGTGGTATTGTGGTCTTATTCTTTTACCTTTGGCTGCTATTTCGAGCGGGTATTATGGTCCGGAAAAGCGACAGAACTTTTCCGGCATTTCTGGCTTTTGGGCTGACACTTCTGCTCGTTTTTCAGGCCATGGTTAATATGGCTGTTGCTGTAAATTTGTTTCCCGTCACCGGACAAACATTACCATTAGTGAGCATGGGCGGAACGTCAGTTTTGTTCAGTTGTTTTGCTCTTGGTATTATTTTAAGCGTAAGCGCTCGAAATATGGAATTGGAGGAGGTATCGACAGAACAAGTTAGCAGTGAAAATAACAAAGAAAATGTTTCAGAAAATGGAGATGAAGAACAACAGTAAAAGAAGGATAATTATCAGTGGAGGCGGTACAGGGGGACATGTTTTTCCTGCTATTTCCATAGCAAATGCTCTGAAGGCAATAGACCCAGATGTAGATATTTTATTCGTTGGGGCCTTAAGCAAAATGGAAATGGAAAAGGTCCCGGCAGCCGGATATCCCATAGTTGGTTTGCCAATCAGTGGCTTTCAGCGGAAATTGTCGTTGAAGAACTTGGCTGTAGTTTTTAAGTTAGGTATTAGTCTTGTCAAAGCCCGGAAAGTTATTAAGAAATTTCAGCCTGACGTTGTAGTTGGAGTTGGTGGATATGCCAGTGGTCCGGTCTTACGAATTGCTGCAGGCATGGGTATTCCTACCCTTATCCAGGAACAAAACTCATATGCAGGCGTAACCAATAAGCTGCTTGCCGAAAAGGCAAGCAAGATTTGCGTAGCATATGAAAATATGTCTAATTTTTTTCCCGAGCATAAGATTATACTTACAGGCAATCCTGTTAGGCAGGACCTGGAAAACATAGGAGGAAAACGGCCACACGCTATGGATTATTTTCATCTTGATCCGGCAAAGAAGACAATCCTGGTTCTTGGGGGAAGCTTGGGGGCGCGAACCATTAACAGAAGTCTGTTAGAACGCATGGGTAAGCTTTCAACATCTGGAGTTCAGGTTATTTGGCAGACAGGTTCAAAATATTACAAAAAGATTAACGATGAAATTAGTTGTAAAGATATTGCAACTATTAAAGTATATG
>DATBXH010000328.1:0-4921 GCA_036514375.1 Bacteroidales bacterium
GTGTAATTGGGGCTAAACGGGTCAAAAAGATCGGTTTGAAGGGTAACCGAGGTATTGGGATCTATAAAGTTACCGGCTGCATTAAAAGCATTTACCGACCCTTTGTTATCTTTTCGTATTTCCGTGATTTTGAAATTTCTATAAACAAGTTTTGATGTGGCGGTGTCATTATTTCTGTAAGTGACGTCGATGGTAGGTTTGTTTTCTGTCCTGAAAGCAAGTGTATATTGGTTCCAGGGCATTGACTGAAATGTTTTTAAGAGGGAAGTCATTGGCTGTACGAAGGCGATATCGTGCAGTATGCTGTCGCCTGCAGATCTGCTTGTATCGAGCTTTACGTAATCGATATTCCATTGGTCGACATCGCCGTTTATTCCCGGTACGTCAGAGCTATCAATAGAAGCGATATTGCGAAAGCGAAACTGAAAACCGTTTTTCTGATATTCCTTGTCTACCTGTATAATGACTTGTTTGAAAGGTCGGACAGAATCTCCGGGAGCAGACCAGACCTTTGTCCATCGTGAAGAATCGGGACTGTAAAATTCGACCATGAGCGAATCTTCTTTCTCCGGTTTATCTCCAATACCCTGAGGCTGGTAGAAAAAGCTAAAGAAAAAGTCATTTCTGGGAACCGACTTAAAATTAAGTTTGAATGGCCGGGAAGTTAATGTATCAGCGTAAAAAGGGGAAGGCGAAGCATTTTTATAAACATATCCGTTCTGATCCAGGTCGTCGAAAGTAGCAACACCTATGGATACGGGATTGACAGGATAAGTTGAATTGATATATACTTCTTTATCTTTCCATAATAGAGGATCGGGATAAACCATGGTGGTTGAAAAATCATCAACGAACGGAAGACCGATGGAATCGGGTATCACCAGGGCCAATTTTTGTTGTTTGGTGTTTTTCTTTTCCTTACTGATTCGGACTAATTCGGGATTTGCCGAAAGTCTGCGTAAAACTTCCTGTGCTTTCAACGGAGAAAACAAGCATATCACGAGAGGAATCAATATCAAAGGTCGTATTCCTTCCGTCCGCAGCAAAATATTACGCAAATTGCACCTGAGATTTAGACATCTCATATTACCCACAACGTTATTACGTCTTTTTTTATTCATTCTTGTTTGCTGTTGAATCAGATTTAGCTTTCGATTCAGCCACTGTCAGCCAAACATCCACGGATTCGCCCATAGTAATGGAAGCACCGTATCCCGGACGTTGTTTCCAGATAACTGCTTTAAGCGTGTCCTGATGTGTTTCAACGGAATTATCATAAATTACCGCTCCAAACGAAAGATAATTGCCGGAAAGGGATTCCTGGGCAGTTTCGCGTGTCAGGCCTTTCAAATTTGGAACAGAAACCGATGAACTCCCTGCCCCGAAACCAACCGCCAGGTCAACCGACGATCCTTTAATGATTTTTGCTCCCGGGGCTATTTCTCTGTTTTTATAATACTGGTGTAATACAAAGTCCTTGGCAATATTGGGAACATACCGTATATAACCAACCTGGAGTCCGTTTGTTTGAATAATGGCTTCCGCCTGTCTCACAGGCATGTTTAAAAGGTTGGGCATATTAATTTTTTCGGGGATAACTGCATTAATCGTCAGAAAGATGATTCGGTTAGCCTTTACCTTTGTTTTGACCGAAGGTGTTTGCGCAACGACAGTTCCGGGGGCCTGAGCCGGATTAAAAACGGAATCGATAATTTCAAAACGGAGTCTTGTTTCGTCGGCAAGGCGGCTCACTTCTTCGAGCTTTAAACCATTAAAATCAGGGACGGAAAGTGCCTGACCGTGTCTTGTATAAACGCGTAAAGCCAGAAAAACAAGCTCAAAAATTACAAATAATCCTGCGAATGCTAAAAGTAGATGTTTCTGTACAGTGCGGTTTTTGAAAAAATTGATCAGTTCCTTCATAAAAACATTATATAATGTGAAAACGCTCCAACAAAGATAAAATTATATCGCAAATACTTTATTCTTTAAAAACCATTTCAGCCGCATTTTCGCCGTCCATAGCCGAACTCACAATACCCCCGGCATAACCGGCTCCTTCACCGCAGGGAAAAAGGCCTTTTACCTGCGGGTGCTGCATGGTTTCCGGTAAACGGGGTATACGTATAGGCGACGATGTTCGCGATTCGACACCTGCAATATAAGCTTCGCCGGTTACAAACCCTTTCATTTTCTTGTTAAAGTCAAGAAAGCCTTGTCTTAGCCGCTTGGAGATGTTCTCCGGAAGCCAGAAATGCAACGGTGAGGAAATGATTCCAGGTGTATAGGAACTTTTGGGCAGGCTTCCGGACACGCGACCATCAATAAAATCAGTTAAACGTTGCGAAGGTGCTTGCTGACCTTTAGCCCCACTCTGCCTTGCAAGGCGTTCCAGGTTTTGTTGATAGTAAAGGCCTGCTAAAACTCCATGCTTTTGATAACCCGGAATATCATCTTCTTTTATTTCTACTACAATACCTGAATTTGCAAAAGGCGTATGTCTTCCTGACGATGACATACCGTTGACCACCATTTCGTCCTGTGCAGTTGCCGAAGGAACAATGTAGCCACCGGGACACATGCAGAATGAATACACTCCTCTGCCTTCCACCTGGGTAACCAGGCTGTACGATGCTGCAGGCAGGTATTCGTCCCTTGTTTTGCAATGGTACTGAATACTATCGATTAATTCCTGGGGATGCTCTACCCGGACTCCCATGGCAAAAGACTTGCTCTGGAGGAGAATGCCTTTTGCCGCCATCAGCTCATAGATATCTCTGGCCGAATGCCCTGTTGCCAGAATAACGGCCTTCGATTCAATAATATCGCCCTTTGCAGTCTTAATTCCGGTAATCTCTCCGTCAGTGATCAGTAAATCGGAGAGTTTGGTCTCAAAATGAATCTCTCCGCCACAATCGATAATGGTTTGACGTATATTTTTTATGATTTCAGGGAGTTTATCGGTGCCAATGTGAGGATGAGCCTCATATAGAATCTCAGAATTTGCTCCGTGATAATGAAGAATCTGTAATATTCTGTCCGTATCTCCGCGCTTGCTCGAACGGGTAAAGAGCTTTCCATCTGAGAAAGTTCCGGCACCGCCTTCGCCAAAGCAATAATTGGATTCCGGATTGATGATGTGTTCCCTGCTGATGAGTGCAATATCCCGTTTACGGGAGCTCACATCTTTGCCGCGTTCAATCACCACTGGTTTTAATCCGCGTTCTATCAGTTTTAATGCTGCAAACAGTCCGGCTGGGCCTGTTCCTACAACAATTACACGCTGGTTTGAGGAAACATTCCGGTAATTTGGTTTGAATTCCGGTTCCGAAGAAGGTTCTTCGCCTACAAAGACTTTAACTTTCAGATTTATTTTAATGTTTCGCTGACGGGCATCTATCGATTTTCTGAGGATTTGAAAGCTTGTTATTTCTGCTGCTGAAACCCTGATCGTATCGGAGAGCTCACGTAGCAGCATTTCTTTTGAGCACGCAACCTGCGGGGAAACTGTAAGCTGAATTTCTTTTATCATCGATTAGGAACAGGTTATTCAAAATGAAAAGAGAGCATGGTTATGGTGGAATTTAACCTGTCAATAGCATCCTGGTATTGAGGATGGCTGTTGTCACGCCTGCGCAGCACATTGAGAAGGCCATACGAGTATTTTAGCTCGATGGACATCTTGAAATAAGGAAGATAACAATCGATGCCGGCTCCCGCTTCATAGTAAATATCGAATTTTTTAAGTGCGAGGTAAATTCCGTCGTCCTCACTGAGTGTTTTGGCCAAATCGTACCTGAAGTTTGTGCCTGTAATGACGTAAGGTCTGAAATTATTGAGCCGTTTCGCTTTATATTTAATAAGGAAAGGAAACTCCAGAAAATTCGACTCCAGTTTCTGGCCGTCATTCACCACTTTGTTGTCTTTATAAAACACCAGGTTACGCTGACCAAAGGAAACTCCGGGTAAAAAACGCAGATCGAAATATTCGCCGAGCCTGTAATTGGAGACAACCTGAATATGAAATCCGGGTTGAGGCTTGCTCACGCTGGCCAGCAATCCATTCTTTTGGTATCCGTCGTAACTTGTGTGAACTACGAAATTCATCATGTTCAGTCCAAGGCAAAATCCAAAATGAATGGGCCTGTCGTCATGGTTAGGTTCATTTAACACTACCCGCTGTTGCCCGTTCAGGGAGCTTAGTAGCAATAGGTGGAGAAGTATGATAAAAAATTGTCTCAAAATCATTCCTTTAGCAACAAAACGTAAAGGTTCAAAAAATATTGTAAGCTTTATGTGTCGTCTGTCCGAACTTTTTATTTTGTTTTCACTCCGGAATACAGGGAGGCTATTCCAAATGTAAGGCTTCGCCGGTGTAAATCGGTAAAGCCTGCATTAGCCATGAAAGCCAGGAATTCGTTTCCATCCGGAAAGGCGTTTACCGATTCCGGAAGATACGTATAAGCCCTGTTATCTTTTGAAAAGAGTTTTCCAAAGAAAGGAACTATTTTGAAAAAATAAAAATTATATATTTTACTGATAAACAAGTTCCGTGGACGCGAGAACTCCAGAACGACAAATTTTGCGCCGGGTGCCAGTACCCGGTAAATTTCATTCATTCCTTGTTGAAGATTTTCGAAATTCCTGACTCCAAAGGCCACAATAGCAGCATCAAAGGTATTTTCAGGATAGTTTATTTGTTCCGAATCGCCTTTTTCGAAGCGGATGATATTTGATTTTCCGGCTTTTTCTATTTTTATTTTACCATAATTTATCATTTCTTCGGAAATATCTATCCCAAGTATTTCCGACGGATTCAGGCGAAGTGCCGCCAATGCCAGATCGCCGGTGCCGGTTGCAATATCAAGTATCTTCTGAGGTTTTACGGATTTTAATTCGTTAATTGCTTTTCGGCGCCATA
>DATBXH010000329.1:0-6654 GCA_036514375.1 Bacteroidales bacterium
ACGATTTATGAAGCAGGTTTTACTTCGGTAAGGATTCTCGAAGAATCTGCACCTTATAGTAAAGGCCAGGTCAAGGTTGTCAGTTTTACCATAAGCGGCGAAAAGCCCGGAGAACCTAAATCATTCAGGTGTCGGGTTTAATGAATCAATTTAAATAATCAGATATGAAAAAGATCACAATTTCCATCGTGTTTTTGTTTGCTTTCTTTTTTGCAGGCTGCGGTCAGGAAAAGCAAACCAATGTTGGCGGTGTTGTTCACCTTACCAACGATCAGTTCAAGAAACTTGTATTCAATTATGAGACCAACAAAGAGTGGAGATACCAGGGAAGTAAACCTTGTATTATCGACTTTTATGCCGATTGGTGCGGTCCATGCAGGATTATGTCGCCGCGTCTCGATGAAATTGCAAAGGAATATGCAGGCAAGTTAATTGTTTATAAGGTAGATACTGATAAGGAACAGCAATTGTCATCCAGTTTGGGTATCCAAAGCCTGCCAACTATTGTTTTTATCCCGCAGAATGGCAAGCCTCAGGCGTCCATGGGCGTAATTCCAAAAGAATCGCTGGTTAAAGCAGTGCATGAGGTATTATTGGTGAAATAGAACTGCTGTAAGACAAAAATTTTAAAATAACAGGTATGGAATATTATTTCAGTAAACTATTGAATTCGGGCTTCGATGAAACGATTACAAAAGTAACCAATGCTTTGAAGACCGAAGGCTTTGGCATCGTATCTGAAATTGATATGCAGGCAAAGCTGAAAGAAAAGCTAGGCGTGGATTATTGTAAATACAGAATATTAGGAGCCTGCAATCCGGCATTTGCACATAAAGCTCTTCAGACAGAGGAGATGATAGGGGTTATGTTACCTTGTAATGTGGTAGTTGTCGACCGGGAGAACGGAACTACAGAAGTAGCGGCTGTTCACCCCATTGCATCTATGATGGCCGTTCAAAACCCGGTTCTGGAACCTTTGGCAAAAGAAGTAACGGAAAAAATAAAAAGAGTTATAGACTTGCTCTAATCGGGCGGATTTATGTAGCTTTGGTTCATATTTTTTGTTTTCATGCTTGACTTCCGTCTGAAAGTGTTTCAAAGTGTGGCCCGTAATCTGAGTTTTACCAAGGCTTCGAACGAGTTGTTTATAACACAGCCTGCCATTACAAGGCATATCAAGGAACTGGAGTCGGAATTTGAAGTAAAGCTGTTTGACCGGATCGGTAATAAGATTACATTAACTCAGGCAGGAACTATTCTGTTATCCTATACCGACCATATTTTTACTTTACACAATGAGCTGAAGTTTGAGTTAAGTCAGTTGAAAGGCACTTTCAAAGGCGAACTCAGGCTAGGTGCAAGCACAACCATTGCACAATATGTTATTCCTGCTGTTTTGGCTAAATTTCACGAACGTTTTCCGGATGTAAAGCTTACGCTCATCAATGGAAACACGGAAAACATTGAGCAATGTCTTCTGAAAAACGATATTGACATGGGGATTGTGGAAGGAAAACCGTCCAATGCCGATATTCGATACTCTACATTTCTCAATGATGAGCTACTTGTGTTTACTTCGGCACAAAACAATGCCTTTGCACAGACCATTACAAACGAAGAATTTTTAAAACTTCCGCTGGTTCTTCGCGAACGTGGTTCAGGCACATTGGAAATCATCGAGGAAACCATTCTAAACCGGCATATCAGTCCAAAACAGCTTTGTGTACTTATGTTCCTAGGAAGTACAGAAGCCATCAAATCTTTTATCAAAACAGGGCAGGGGGTAGGCATTGTGTCTCGGTTTGCTATAGAACATGAGTTATCTGCCGGAATCTTTAAGCTTCTTCAGACTCCTTTTACATTTCATCGGCAGTTTTACTTTATTTCAACCAAAGGTCCGGAACCAATGGGTCATTCCAAGCTCTTTCTTAGCTTCTTGTGTAAATACTATAACTTATAGTTATTGGCCATAATATTTTGTGATTTGATTGCTGATTTTCTTTGTGTTACGTTTGCAGCCATCAAATTGTAATTTATTATGAAGGCTTCAAAATTTATTTATCTCTCAGCGGCTTTGGCTTGTTCTCTGCCGTTTATTGACACACCGTTTGCATTATTAATTGGGATACTTTTAGCACAAACTGTAAGGAATCCGTTTTTGCATATGAATAAAAAGATAACACATCTGCTTTTACAGGTTTCGGTGGTCGGACTTGGGTTTGGAATGAGCGCCGGCCAGGCGCTGGAAGCCGGAAGACAAGGCCTGTGGTTTACCATCTTTTCTATAACATCAACACTGCTTTTGGGGCTATTTTTAGGTAGGCGTTTAAAAGTAGAAAGTAATACCTCATATCTTATTTCAACGGGTACGGCAGTGTGCGGAGGAAGCGCTATCGCCGCCATCTCCACGGTTTTAAAAGCCAATGAAAAACAAATATCTACAGCTCTTGGTACGGTATTCATTTTAAATTCCGTTGCTTTGTTTCTTTTTCCATGGATAGGCAGTCATCTGCATTTAACAGAACACCAATTTGGAGTTTGGGCAGCTATTGCCATACATGATACCAGTTCTGTTGTAGGTGCAGCAGGAAAATATGGCCACGAAGCTTTACAAACAGCTACTACCATTAAACTTGAACGTGCCCTGTGGATTATTCCTTTGTCGGTGCTTGCTGTGGTTGTCTTCAAAAGTGATACAAAAAAGATAAAAATACCCTGGTTCATTTTGTTGTTTGTGCTGGCGATGATGATAAATACCTTTATCCCACCGCTGCATCAGGCAACATCGATACTGACCGGTTTAGCCAAGATTGGGCTTAAAATAACGCTTTTCTTCATTGGTGCAGGATTAACTAAGGAACTAATCTCTTCTGTTGGAGTAAAACCTTTTATACAAGGAGTGTTGCTTTGGGCCTTTATTTCGATATTGTCGTTAGTAGTAGTGGTGAATCTGGTTATGTAGGATTTTTTTATCAACATCATGAAGTAAAATTTATAGTACATGGAACTTTTAGGAGAATCATCCGTTAATTCATAAATTTTATTAAAACTTCTCTCCTTGGCGCAAATTTTGTGGGAGGGGCTGTAAATTTAAAATTAACAAAATGAAAATAAGACTTCTCATTGCTATTCTGTTAATGATTTCTCCATTGGTAAACGCGCAGGTTCCAGCTTTTTCCGATCTTTTTAATGATATCAGGCTTCAGATCGACACATCCGTTTACTTGGCTTCAAAAAACACAATGCAGTTACAAAGTACCAATTACCTGGTTTTTAAATATGAGAAAGAAAATGAGATCTGTGACATAAAACTGTTTCCTTCTTCCCAGAGCAGGATAAAGAAGGTTTCATTACTGGAGTCTAGTGATTTTAATGTTATAGATTCTGTTATTAATTACAACAATCTGTATTATTCCTGCAAGGTGCAGTTCCATCATTTGACAGAAAGTAATTTTTTGCGATTCAGGTTTCGCATCCTTTTAGATTCTTCTGCTGTTATTAATGAGGTAAATCTATTTCCAACAACAAAAACAGACGCTCAGTTAAAAACAAACGGCGAGGATCTGACTGTGGGAGAAGAAAAGATCTTTGAATTGATATCGAATCATCCTGAAAATATCAACCCCTCCGGCTGGACTACTTCGCAGGACATCGATTATCGAATTACCACCAGCAATGGACAATTGTTTGTTCATATGCTTGCCAATAGCACAGGTACAAAAAGTGTAACAATCAACTTACAAACATACAAACCTTATTTATCGGATAATAAATTAGTTTACAACTTGCCGCCAATTGTAAATAATTTTAGTGTGAAATCAGCCGGACTGGTATTCCTGCAAACTGATAATAATGATGTTACGCTTGATGACAAGTCAAAGACCGATGGCATTGAAATTCAGATGGACAACAACCGGTTATTACAACTCAATAACATGTATCTGATTGAGTCAAAGGAGGCGCCAGGCTCTCCACTAGTTGCCGAATTATTCCCGAGAGAGCGGATTTCGAACAATAAGGTTTTGTGCCTGTTGCGATTATTTAATTATCACCGTAAATCTGAGGGTTATTTGTACATTAAGGATAACAATACAGCCAGGTTCATTACAAATTTTAACGTTATTCCAAAAGTAAGTATCGACCATATCAAGATTATGCGTAATGGTAAGGATTGGGTGGAGGATTCGAATATCTATCCCGGCGAAACATTTAACCTTAGAATAGAAGGGCAAAGTCTTGATAAAGCGAAGCTACGGTTCGACGAACTCATCGATTTGTCGCGTGATTCAATTGTACAAAATGAGAACTTTTTAGAGTATAAATTAAAGGTTCCTGCAACCATATCGAAGAAAAGATGCGATATTTATAATTATACACAGAACACCGGCAAGTATTTGACAATAAAAGAGTACCAAAAGGCACATCCGTTCGATTATATTTATATCAGTTATGGCGATAAGGTAAAACGACTCTCTGATTTTAAAGGACCGGAACTTTACGATAAGACTATCAAAGATGTGATAATATCATTCCAACCCAATAAAATTGATTCTATCGACAAATTTTATGGGAAGCAATACCTTACGATTGAGACAAAAATTCTTGGGAAGAAGGATGAAATTATTGATATGGCAACGATTGATGATATTGTTGTGTGTCCGGGCGATAAATCGCCAAGGTATGCTTTTTACGATAAATCTGACTGCAAAGGCAATGAAATCAGTTTGAACTCAAAAATTTCGAATAATACTTACGATTTGAAGGATTGGAGTAAGATTAAACTGACCTTTAAAAATCCTTCTGATAAATATTCACAGGATGCTCAGAGTAAGACTGTTGAAATTGTACTTCAGAAACATTATAACTTTGATATTGACGTTTCTTTTCCCACCGGATTATTAATCAAGAAGATGAATACTTCGGGATTTGGTAATTTTGGAGGAGTCAGCATGGCAGTTATTGCCCAGTATAGTTTTTATAAAAAGGATAAAATCAACCAGTTAAAACCATATAAGGTTGGTGCAGGTTTTCTGGCCTTAAATGCTTTTGATTTTAGCCAGAACTCCTCAGGAAGAGATATGGGCTTTGTGGTATTAGGTACACTTAACCCTGTAAATACCGACAGAAAACTTTCTTTTTCCGTTTATCTTGGAGGCGGATACCTGTTTTCGGCAAAAACGCTTTTCTGGCTTATCGGGCCAGGAATCAATGTTCAATTTTAAGCATTTGCCCAAAACTTAAAAGAGACTGTCTAAAAGTCCACCAATACGCTGAGCTGGATTTGTAATCCAGCTCTTTTTAGACAGCCTTTTTATCGGGATTTATTATAAATGATGCCACGGAATATTCACATGCTGATGATTATAATGGAATGTTTCCATGTTTTTTAGGAGGATTCTGCCGTGTTTTGTTTTGCGTGAGTTCCAGCGCCTGATAAAGCTTAAGGCGCGTCTGGCCGGGATAAATTATCTCGTCAATATATCCCAGTTCTGCAGCCTTAAATGGGTTGGCAAACGTATGCCGGTATTCATCAACCTTGTGCAGGCGGTCTTTTTCGGATTTCAGTTTATTCCGATATAAGATATTCACGGCACCTTCCGGTCCCATAACTGCAATTTCCGCAGTAGGATAAGCATAATTTATGTCGGCCCCAATATGTTTGCTCGACATCACATCATACGCACCTCCATAGGCTTTTCTGGTAATTACAGTAATCTTGGGAACCGTAGCTTCAGTGAATGCATAAAGCAATTTAGCTCCATGTTTGATGATTCCACCAAGTTCCTGAGTTGTACCTGGTAAAAATCCAGGTACATCTACAAATGTGATAATAGGTATGTTAAAAGCATCACAGAATCTGACAAAACGTGCTGCTTTTGTTGAAGAGTCAATGTCGAGCACACCTGCCAATACTGAGGGCTGGTTAGCTACAATACCCACTGAGCGACCACCGATTCTTGCAAATCCGATAATGATATTAGCGGCAAAGTGAGGCTGCACCTCAAAAAAGTTCTCATTGTCAACTACAGTGGTGATGAGTTCTTTCATGTCATAAGGCTTATTCGGATCAGCAGGAACGAGATTTTGAAGCTTCTCATCCTCACGGTTGATATCGTCTGTGGTTGGTTTGAACGGAGGATCTTCCATGTTGTTTGATGGCAGGAAACTAAAGAGCTCGCGAATCATAAACATAGCCTGTTCGTCATCGTTTGCCATCAAGTGTGCTACACCGCTTTTTGAGTTGTGTGTAAGTGCACCACCCAAGTCTTCTTTATCGACTTCCTCGTGTGTTACGGCTTTAATTACTTCTGGTCCGGTCACGAACATGTAGCTTTTTTCTTTTACCATGAGGATAAAATCGGTAAGGGCCGGTGAATAAACAGCACCTCCGGCACAAGGGCCAAGTATGGCGGAAATTTGTGGTATCACGCCTGACGAAAGCACATTAAGTTGAAAAATATCGGCATAACCTGCCAAACTCTGGACTCCTTCCTGAATTCTTGCGCCTCCGGAGTCGTTTAATCCGATAACGGGTGCTCCCATTTTCATGGCCATCTCCATAACTTTCACAACCTTGTCAGCATTGGCCCGGCTCATGGTACCACCAAATACAGTAAAATCCTGAGCAAATACAAACACCAGGCGACCATCAAT
>DATBXH010000330.1:0-3071 GCA_036514375.1 Bacteroidales bacterium
TTTCCAAATAGGTTGTTTAGATTCATGTTTTGGATAAATAATTTTTTTATCGAAAAATTCATACGCAACAGAATCTTCTGGTGGACTCAATTTAGTTCTGTCATTGATGAAGTGAGGATAATTTTCAGGTCTTTTCCAATATTTAACCTTATTGTCGTACGAATAGAAAAGGCAAATAGGATGAGTGCCTAATTGAAAATACCGATATGCTATAGAGGTCAGACTGGTTTTAAATCGATTTGACAACTGTCTTAATAAATCTGGACTAAACTTTTTGCCTTTAGATTCTTTAATAAATAATTCTTCCGGCATTAGTAATTCAGAAGCGAATTCATTTGCTTCAGTTTCCTGATGCCCATTCTTAAAATACTCCAGTGTCGCATCTGTATCATCATGAATAGGAATTAAATTTTTGTGCATTTCATAATGCCCAAGCTCGTGAGCTATTGTAAATCTGCGTTTACCTTCATATTCAATTTTTGAGTTAACAGTAATTATGGTTTTTCTGTTTCCAAAAACAATTCTGCCATCAGCATTAGATAAAGGATGTTCCCTCAAGGTTGCACCCATCCCAGCTACTATTAATTCAATTGGAAATTGAGTTGGGTCATCTATGCCATGCTTCTCAAGCATACATTTACACGCCATAGCTCCCTTTGAAGTTAGCATAACTATTACTTTTCTTTTTTATCAAGTTCCTCTAATAATTTAACCAAATCAATTTCTGATAATAATTCTCTAATCTCCTCGTCGTCAAGTTTTTCTAAGTTTCTGAATTGGTAGGCAGGAGCAACTTCATGCAGGAGCGTTCTCAATTCCTCTGTGACTAATCCCCTATTTTTGTCTATAAATTCTTTAAGTTGCGCAAACGCTTTTTCTAAAAGGGATTCATCCCTTAGTCTATTATGAATAGCTTTTAATTTGAACTCGAATTTTCTTATAAGTTTATTACCAGCCTCGGTTTCTAACTCCAGATTCAACCCTTCCGTTGTCAAAAAATCTTTTGCAGCATTAACATCACTCATAAGCAATTCTTCATAAGTTACATCGAACTTATCAAAAAATGATTCTTTATGTTTATTATATGATGTCATTTGTCAGATATTTTATTTTTAATTTTGGAAATCTTCCTATACAATCTACGTAATATATTATTTAAATACGTTGAGTCTACACCTAATTCCTGGCTGATTTTATCAGGTTTTGTTATACCGTCAGCCATACATTCAAAGACCATTAATTCTTCATCATCAGCATTAAGCGTCTTCAATTCATCAAATATGGTCTTCCTTAATTCATCGGCAGAAATTGTATCCTGAATATTTAGTTGACCTTCAAGTTTATCGTCAAGAGGTTCGAACTTTTTTGGCTTTTTGTTGAATGAATTGTTAATATGACTTTTTACAACGCCAAAAAGGAAATCGGTAAAGTCTGGACAGTCTTCCTTGCACCAATTCCTTGACCCCGTAACAAATATCAAATCAATTACTTCATTAATAATTTCATGAGCTTTTGTTTTTAATTGTTCGTTTCCGTCTTCATTACCGTACTTATATCTTAATGAATAAACAATATAAGCTTCCATCCTGATGAATAAATCATCCCATGGTAGATTTTTAAAAACTTTGAGAAGTTCTTCACCCTTAATATATGTAGCATTTTCTGCCATTTTCTATATATAAATGCTATAACATAAAAAAAATTTACCAATTGATGGTAAAAAAAAATGCGTGGTTAGCATTTTAAAGTAGAAACTAAAATAATAAAAATATGGTAACAAATCGACCAATTGGTGATAATTCAAGAAGAGGTTTTGTAAAAACCGGACAAGTGAAGTTCCTACAAGGTTGCAAAATTTAGAAATATAGAAACCTGAATATTCATGAGTGTTAAAACATCGAATGACAATCTTTTAAAGGGAATAGAAAGGAGTACCAATGATAAAATCATTTATTGGAGTTAAATTTATCACAGGCAGGTACAGGTTGACGATGTAAATAAATATTATTCATTATTTGTTTACGATTGATATTTTTTTATTAATTTTGTAAACAAATAAACTTTATATATAACACTGAATTATGGAAGAAACTTTTGCATACAGACTTATGTCGGCCAGAAAAATGGCAGGCTTGTCGCTACAAGGTTTAGCCGATAGGCTAGACAATGTGGTTACCAAACAGTCGCTGGGTAAGTATGAGCAAGGCAAAATGAAACCAGGCAGTGAAATGATTATCAAATTAGCTAATGCTCTTAATGTACCCGTTGACTATTTCTTTGCGAACCCAAGCGTAAAAGTTGAATTGGCAGATATCGATTACCGGAAGTTTAAAACCAAGCTTTCTAATACTGATTTAGAGGCAATCCAGGAAAAAGCCAAAGATGTTTTCGAAAGATATTTTGAAATTGAGAATATTATAAATCTCGAAGAAAAGAATAATTATTTCAACTACAGTCATCTTATATCTTCTCATGAAGAAGCAGAAACTGCAGCAAAAGAACTTCGAAAACAATGGGACCTTGGATATGACCCTATACCAGATGTAACAAGAATGCTTGAAGATAAAGGCTATAGGGTAGTTGAAATAGATGCTCCAGATGGGTTTGATGGACTTAAAGCAACTATAGGGAACAAGAAAGTTATTGTTTTACGCAAAAGTAATGCAGATGATGATATTGTAAGAAAACGTTTTACTGCTCTTCATGAATTAGCTCATCATGCCTTGAAATTCCCTGAAGATATCTCTCCAAATGAGGAAGAAAGGTTGTGCCATACTTTTGCTAGTGCTATTTTGTATCCTGAGGATATGGCGAAAAGGGATTTAAATAAAGACAGATTCCATTTTTACCAAAATGAATTGCAATTGATAAAGGAGCGGTGGGGCATTTCGTTTTCTGCTATTTTTTCAAGAGCGCATAGATTAGGTATCATCAATGATTATGTACATAAAAAACTAATGATTGGATACAATAAAAGGAATTATAATGAGCCCAATAAAGAACCTGGCCGTTTTCTTAGCAAGGAAAAGCCAGTAAGGTTTGAAAGCTTAATATATATGGCATTGGGAAAA
>DATBXH010000331.1:0-6502 GCA_036514375.1 Bacteroidales bacterium
GCCGTAAATAGCAGCAGCCGAGGCATCTTTTAAAACCTGTATCGATTCAATATCATTTGTGTTAATGTTATCCAGAGGATTGCCAGAGGAAAAACCACCCGATGCATTCATCTGCGCTGTTGCGAGGGGAAACCCATCAATTACGTATAAGGGCTCGTTTCCGGCAGACAGTGAACCTGACCCTCTCACGGAAACACTGAATGCCCGGCCTGGAGTACCATTCGTTTGTTTTACCTGTACACCGGCCATTTGACCGACCAGCGCCTGGTCCACTCTGGCCAGAGGTCTTTCGTCAAGCTTATCGGCTTTAAATGAAGTTAGGGCATTAGTTACTGTTCGCTTCTTTTGGGTGCCATAGCCTACCACCACCACTTCATCCAGCGTTTTAACATCCGGATTAAGGGATACATCAATGGTTGTGCGTCCTTCAACTGGTATTTTTTCCTGAATATAACCCACACATGAGAATAGTAAGGTGGCTTTAGCATCAGGCAAATCCAACGAATACTTTCCGTTAACATCAGTTATACAGCCAATAGCAGCCCCTTCAACCTGCACGCTAACTCCTGGCAGTAGCTCTCCGGTTTTACTGTCCACAACTCTTCCGGTAACTTTAATTTGTTGGAGCGCATCTGCAGTAGACAGTACGGCCAGTTTATTTTCAAAAATCCTGTATTTGACTTGTTTTTTATCAAAAAGTACATTCAGTACTTCTTCTACATCTTTATTATTCAATGCCAGGGTAACCTTTCGGTTAACATCAACCTGTTCATCAATATAAAAAAACTTAAACCCTGTTTGCTTTTCAATTTCATCGAAGACTTGCCTTATGGTGGCGTCTTCCATATTCAGTGTTAGTTTTTGAGCATGAGACATCACAGAGGCTGAAACTGAAAATGTACAGATAAGTAATAGCGTTAGTGTGATTTTCATGATGGTAAGTAGTTTAATCATCGCGCCCCAGGACGGGACATGACAATATGATTTTTTTTTCATAGTTTTGTTAGGTATTAGTTAATACAATTATGATTTTCACGGTTGACGCCGTGAGATTGTTAATTCAGGCCGGGAAGTGTTGACGCACTTTCCGGTTTTTTGTTAGCAGGTTTGTTTCATAGGCAATTTGTTTTAGGTCTTTAGTAGTTATTTTTTTTGTATTGTAATCACATTATGTAGAATAGAATAGCGTATCGGAAGTGCATACTTTACCATTTCCAGAACATCCTGAACTGTTTCGTTAACAATGGTTCCGTTAAAATGGTATTTCTTAATTTCATCATCAGCAATGTTTATTTGCACTCCATACCAGCGTTCTAACTTAACGGAAAGGCTTTCGAATGTTTCGTTACGAAAAACCAATTTGTTCTCTTTCCACGCTGTAAAAATATCTGTATCCACTTTTTTCGAAACCAAAACCTGTCCTTTTGCCTCTTCAACCTTCCTGATATGATTGCTCTTTAAAGATTGCTTCTCAGTTTCGGACAGATAGAGCACGCCCTCGTTTTTTATAAAAGTAGCACGCTGACTTGGTTCCAGCTTTGTTCGGTTAACCTCACCCTTTTCCGAATGTTGCTCTACTATGAGCGAGCCTCTCACTAATGTGGTTTCTACCGAGCCTTCTGTTGGGTATGCCTTTACATTAAAGGCGGTTCCAAGAACACGAATGGTAATATCTGGAGTCTTTACGAAAAACAACATGCCATTTCTCTTAGCCACATCAAAATAGGCTTCACCTTCTAAAGTAACTTCCCTGTATTTCTGGTTAAACTGGGAACTATACGAAAGTTTACTACCGGAATTCAGCCATACTCTAGTGCCGTCGGGTAAGAAAACCTGTGTTTTAGAACCAATTGGAGCAACAATTTCTGTTAACTGATTTTCCTTGTCAGGTTGCTTTGGCAAGGAAATGAAATGGAACAAAAGCATACCAATTCCCAATCCCAGAACAAAAATTGCGGCGATTTTTAGAAACATCCTACCACCAAAAGAGTTTGACCTAACATCATATCCTTGATTTATAGGTTTCTTTGAAGGAATATTTGTACGTAGTCGAACTTTCTTTAAAGCATCAAGGGCATTGAACAAGATCTGATCTTTAGGAGCCGTTGCTTGCCATATGTCATTCAGCTCATCATAAAAACATCTGTTCTCTTTGCTTTCGTTTAGCCAGTTTCGGATCGCTTGCAACTCGTCCTCTGTGCATTGATCTTTTAACTTTCTTATTAACAATTCAATAATACTCTCATTCAAGGGGTTCAAATTTTTCATGATTAATTCTACTTTAAGACAGTTAACTTTTTGAAATGGGTGACAGGACTTATAGAATATTTTAGATTTTTTTGAAACTAGCTTAATAATAAATAACCGATTGCCATAACGGTGGGTAAATAATCTTTTAAGCTTTCCCGTAAGCGGGAAATAGCTCTTTGTAACTGAGTTTTTACGGTGTTTACAGATATACCTAATTTTACGGCGGTCTCATTATAAGTAAGATCGTGATAACGGATCAGTAAGAAAACCGCTCGGCACTGTTCAGGTAGTTCCAATAGAGATTGGTTAATTTTCTCATCGAGTTCCTGTGCCAGCAAATTTGCAATGGGGTAATCAGCAGAAACAGGCGAAACCAGGTCAACATTATTTCTGACGGAAGTAGCATACTTTTCTTTTATTGACTGATGGCTTAAATAATTGATGGAATGATTATGTACGGCCCTATATAAGTAGGCTTTGAGAGATGTTTTTACAGTTAACTGCTCCCTGCTTTCCCACAACTTAACGAAAACGTCTTGCACAATCTCTTCGGCAGCCATTTTGTCTCTAACGATTCCCAAAGCATATACACACAACTCATTATAGAAAGTCAGAAACACAAACTCATAAGCAGTTTCATTGCCTTTTGTAAGATTAGTAAGTATTTCTTGTTCGGAAAGGTATTTCATCTGGTGTATTGTAGCAAATGCAAATATATAAAATTTAAAACAGTGACATTTTATTGACAATTAGGCTATTATCGTCTTACAAGTTGACTACTATTAACTCCCAGAAAGGTAATATTCTTCTTGAAAATGAAGTTATTTTATCCTGAGAAGGAACGATTTTCCGAAAAAAGAACAATCTTCCGAAAAAACATAGAAAAAGTAAAACAAGAATTATTTTTTGCGTTGTGCTCCTTTGTGGTTCAATACCTTATTTTAATCACTAAGGATCACCTGGGTTTTCACTAAGGTACACAAAGAACTTTTGGGGCGGCTTCTTTATTCATTTGGAACCTTTACATAATTTTCTTCGGAAAGAAGATATTCAGACTACTGGATAAGAAATTTTTAGCCTAGGTTTCTGGCTGGCATGTCCGGAAATAATGGGTTCAGGATCATTCTTTTAATCCTGGGTGATATGATAGAGGGCTTTTTTATTGCTGAATCTGAAAAGTAGCAGGCAATGTCAGAAGTTGATACTGAATGGTTTTTGCCAGGCGATAATTACCCCAGGCATTAGGATGCAAGCGGTCGGTTTCCGTATTATTGAAGTATTTTGCATGAGAGTCTGTAAGCGGATAAAGCCCGCTGATGGAATACAAATCAATTAAGGGAACAGCCCAGTATGAAGCAGCCTGTTTCAGGACATCCACATAGGAATCGAGATATAATCCCCGTTCATTAGCAAAATTCTCTTCTGGCTGAACATTTTTTTCACTGAATTTTGCATATCCTCTGTGAATAGGCGTCATGATAATGATCTGTTGTTCCGGAAAATTTGCTTTCAGGAAAGCCATTACTTTGTTAATTCTTCCGCAAAAAGTGGAATCATTTTCTATAAAAGTCCGGTATGAAAGGGTTAACTTATTCCCATTATGGTTGGTTTCTTTGGTGGTTTCAGTGTAAAACTTACCCAACGGAACACCATGACTGAAATCGTTTGTACCTGCAAAAATCAATATGGCATCCACAACAGTTCCCTTTTCGTTATGCAGCTTTACAGCTTGTTTATATATTCCATCCCACTGATTGCCACTGATACCATAAACGTATGGTGTGATCCCAAGTAAATCGGTCAGATATTCCCAGTATAATGTATTATTGCCGTTTTTAGGTTTTTGTGTCATCGAGTCGCCCAGGTAAGCCACTCTTTTTCCTTGCCATTGTGAATTTGCAGTTTTATCTGCAGGACTTATGGTGACCTTTGAGGCAATTTTCTGTTCTGTCTGGCCATATACTGAAATACTTATTATCAAAGCTATAGCACAAAAACCTGCAATCTTTCTTTTCATAGCTGATTTCTCCATCCGTTAGTTTGTACTTTAATAATCAAAAGTAGGCATAAAAAAAGCGCAACCTTCCGGTCACGCTCTTTTGAAGAAGATAATTTTTATAAATCTTATCGTTTCGAAGTAACTTCTTTTTCGTATTTCTGAATTTCGGCGATATAGCCTTCGCCGGGGATCACATTGTTCTTAAGACAGAAATAATCCCAAACAGAGCCCCATGGCAACGATTTGGCTTCTTCCAGTAATGCAAGACGCTCAAAGTTCTGTCCTTTGCTTTCGAACTCACGAAGCTTGGCAAGCGGCTCGAGTAATGCAGTAAGGAAAGCCTTCTGTGTAGCGCGGGTACCAATTACATAAGCACCGATACGATTGATAGAAGCATCGAAGAAGTCGAGACCGATGTTTACCTTATTCAAGCCATCCATGCGGACAATTTCCTGAGCAAAATTCAAAAGATCGTCGTTTACAATCACCACATGGTCACTGTCCCAACGAACACCGCGGCTTACATGGAACATCAGTTCGTCAGAGAACAACAGCAGGGACGAAATTTTATCGGCAACAGATTCGGTTGGATGGAAATGGCCCATATCCAAGGTGATCATCTTGTTGTTCTTCATGCCATAGCTCATATAAAACTCATGAGAACCTACCACATACGATTCGCTGCCAATACCAAAAAGCTTACATTCAATAGCGTCTCTCATCAGCTTATCGTCAGTCTTCATTTCGAAGATCTTGTCGAGTGATTCTTTCAGGTTTTTCCTGTAAGCATAGCGATTCACCGTAATGTCCTTCGATCCGTCAGGAATCCAAATATTATGAATCGATTTGGCGCCGAGTTCTTTTCCAAAATGTTCACTGATCTTACGGCTACGGTTTACATGTTCGATCCAGAACTTACGGATGCCGGCATCAGGATGCGAAAGGGTAAAACCATCATTTGCCTTGGGATGTGCAAAGCAGGTACAGTTGAAATCAAGCTTCAATCCCTGAGTCTTTGCCCAATCTACCCAGCTTTGAAAATGAGCCGGTTCAATTTGGTCACGATCTACCACCTTGCCTTTAAAATCGCCATAAATGGCATGAATATTAAAGCGGTGTTTGCCCGGAATTAAGGAATAAACCTTTTCCATATCCTGACGAAGCTCGGCGATCGTGCGCGCACGTCCCGGATAGTTACCGGTAGCCTGAATACCACCACCGGAAACACTTTCGTCATGTTTCTCAAATCCAACCACATCGTCAGTCTGCCAGCAATGCAGGGAGATCGATATTTTCTGGAGTTTTTCCAAGGCCTTGTTAACGTCAACACCAATTTCTGCATAGCGTTCAACGGCCAATTCAAATGCTTTTTCTATTTTACTCATGTTTATTTAGGTATTTAAGTGTTTATACTATCAAAGAGGCACGCATTGTAAATGCGTGCCAACCTGATTTAGCAAAGGCACGCGTTTGTAACACATGTCTGTACATTATTTTTTAATGACCTGCTGAAATTGTTTATAAGCAGCATCCCACTGCGCCACATCCTGCGGTTGATAAACATCCGGTTTCACCGACTTGCTGATCACTTTCCGGATTTCGGCAAGTGACTTAACTGCGCCCACAGCCATAGCCTGAACCATAATGTTACCAAGTGCAGTAGCTTCCGATGGACCTGCCAATACAGGAAGACCAATGGCGTTGGCAGTCAGCTGGCAAAGGAATGCATTCTTAGAACCACCGCCGATGACATGAAGTTTCTCGATCGGATGAGGTGACACTTCACGAAGCATATCGAGTACGTTCCGGTATTTCAGGGCCAGACTATCGAAGATACAACGTACGATTTCGCTTTCGTTGACAGGAACTTGTTGCCCTGTTCTTTTGCAATACTGACGAATTGCCTCGGCCATATCAGCCGGATTCATAAAGTCGGGAGCATCGGGATCGACAAAGTATTGGAACGGTTTGGCTGATTTGGCCATATCCACCAGTTCCGGATACGAATAATCCTTCTTTGCAGCCCAAACCTTCTTACATTGTTCAAGAAGCCACATACCTGTGATGTTCTTCAGGAAACGATAGGTGCCTTCTACCCCACCCTCGTTGGTAAAGTTGAGGGTTTCAGTTCTTTCGTTGATGAGTGCTTCACGGGTTTCAATGCCCATCAGCGACCATGTTCCTGAACTCAAATAAGCCCAGTTGGTTCCTTCGGCAGGAACAGCAGCAATGGCCGATCCGGTATCATGCAAT
>DATBXH010000332.1:0-2460 GCA_036514375.1 Bacteroidales bacterium
TACTCAATTATAACGGACGCTGTCCGACCCAAAATGAATGGCTATATGCAGCTAAAGGGGGACCGCTGAGTCATGGTTATGATTATGCTGGTAGCAATGATCCGGATGAAGTTGGATGGTGGGGATGGGATAATGGCACTACATTTTTAAAACCTGTAGGCCAGAAAAAGCCTAATGAACTTGGAATTTACGATATGAGTGGAAATGCAGGCGAAATTTTATATGAAGTTGACCCTAATGGAACCATTTCTACAGGCAAGACTATCATCATCGGGGGATCATTTGGACCATCCCATTTTTGGGGAAATGAAGGAGAGGATTTCAGCCCGGATAATGTCCTCAAACCCAAATTAACTGATCCTGAAATTGTAAAACATACAGGATTACAGACTTATAATGGTTTGTGGCGCATGGGGATCCGGGTACTTATACCACATGAAGATATTGTAAGGCTACCCGTTAACAGACATAAATATGAGAGATAATATGAGGCTCATAATAATTATGAAAAAAATTAACCTAATGAAAAAACGACTTGTATTTTTTTTAATACCATTGTGCTCAAATTTATTGTTAGCGCAAGGTGGTCTGCTTAAAAATGATGCTAACATGAATATAGATAAGAATTTATTGGCATCATCGGAAATCCAATCCGTTTATTCAACAAAAAATCTTTCGTCTGGTAGAATTTTTCAACAAACTGTGGTATCAGGTTCTGTAACCGATGCTACTAACTCAGAAGTTCTTCCCGGAGTGAGTGTTGGAATAAAAGGAACAAATAAAGGAACCATCACTGATTCAAATGGAAAATATTCGTTGGAAGTTAATGAAGCCAACGCCGTTTTAGTATTTTCCTATGTAGGGTATCTATCTGAAGAAATACCCGTTAATGGACAATCTAAAATTGATGCAAAATTGGCAGTTGATTTGGTTGGGTTGGATGAAGTTGTTGTTGTTGGATATGGTACCTCAAAGAAAAGAGACCTGACTGGAGCTGTATCTGTGATTAGAAGTGCAGATTTGAATTCAAATAATCCTTTGTCCATTGAAGAAGGGTTACAAGGTAAAATAGCCGGGGTTAACATTATAGCTAACGATGGAACTCCCGGGGGAGGGATGTCTATCATTATACGTGGGGCTAATACCTTCAGCGGTAGTGGTCAGCCCTTATTTGTTGTGGATGGTGTACCGGTTGTTTCTTCCAATGAGGCTGCAACCCCACTGCAAGGCAGTATTACTAATCCTAATAGTACGGAGAATAACCAGGTTAACGCTATGTCTTTTTTAGATCCTAAAGATATTGAGTCTGTTGAAGTATTAAAAGATGCATCTGCAACTGCCATCTATGGTTCACGCGGTGCGAATGGAGTGGTTCTGGTTACAACTAAGAGTGGTAAAACCGGACAAATGAAAGTAGATTTTTCTGCTGATTACTCCTTAAGCAATATTCGTAAGTACACTGAAGTTATGTCAGCCGCTGAATACACCAAATATATTAATGATGTGGACTATTATACCAATTATTGGAAGCTTTATGATGCAACCACTGGTACGAGTTCTTATGTAGCTCAACCGTTTGATGTCACTTATCCCGGTTTGTTTAATTTTAATACCGGTCTTTATGAAAAAGGACCTCTTGATTATAGCAATGAACGGAATGTCTGGCAAAAGGCGATTATTCATACTGCTCAAACTCAGAAGTATTCTTTAGGTTTTAGCGGAGGATCAAAAACTACAACTTACACAGTTCGGTTTAATCATGTAGATCAGGGAGGTATCGTAATCAATACCGGATATAAAAGAGATGGTTTAAATTTTAATCTGAACCAGAAAGCCAGTAACTGGTTGTCAATAGGAGCTACCGGCAATGTTTCGTTTATGACTTATAATCTCGTGAATACTGCTAATGCTAATGACCAATCTACCATGGGATTAATTAAAACAGCTATTTATGCAAGGCCTATCGATGCCGAGGCGCCAAGAAGCTTCCTAGATGAAGGAGGATTTTGGGCAACTTCATCTCCCCTGGCTTATGTTTCATCTCCCGATGAAAATAATGAAACCAACGTATTTGGAAATCTTTATGCTGAAATTTCTTTCCTGCCTACTCTGAAATTAAGGTCCAACCTTGGTTATAATCTGAATCGTGCGGATCGTCATAAATATTATGGAGGCAATCTTTATGAGGGCAAGAGTGCACAGTATGGTGATGGTTTCGCTCTGGAAGGATTTAATAAATACAGCAATTTGAGCTTTGAAAATACATTAACCTATGATAAAAGCTTGGCAAAGCATAATTTTAAGCTAATGGGTACGCTTAGTATGAGTAAATCAGGTTGGGATAATTACTCGATGAATGCCCGCGGATTTGGATCGGACATTACCCAGGGTTACGATATGGGTGGAGCTGCAGGGCCCCGTAATGTATGGTCTGCTAAGGGAGAAATGGCTTTAATGTCT
>DATBXH010000333.1:0-2053 GCA_036514375.1 Bacteroidales bacterium
TAACGAACAGTTCTGCCATTAAAAGGCTTTCCCGTTTCATCAATAATAGCCGTTGCAATATCCAATGGCGAAACCCAGGGAACAACATCTTTACCGCCATAGTTTGAAACAATAGCGCCTCTTTTTCCACCAAACAAGCCGCCCAAACCATAGAAACGAAGCGCCATGATTCCACCAACAAATCCTTTGCTCAGTTGCTTGATGATTTGTGTATTTGCCAACAAATTACTATAAAACCCAACGGGCCTGATATGTTTTATAGAAACATTTTCGGGCAATGATTTTAAAATTTGTTCTGCATTGTAATGAAACAACAATACTCCGTTTCCATTGTCCTTATCTGCACCAATACTACTTAAATGAATGACTTTTTTTACACCCGAATTAAGAATGGCTTGTTTATAGCTTTGAAAAATTAAATTTACATCGTTTAGTAATTCTTCAAAAGTGTAATTGGCATCCATCATCTTATTTCTATCCCCAGCCTGCATACAATACACAATGTCTGAACCTGTAAAAGTTTTAGCAAGAAAGTCTGCATCCTGCATGATGCCGATGGCGGCTTTTGCTCCAAGTACTTCAATTTCTTTTTGCCTCTCAGCTTTGCTACTGATAACGGTTACTGAATGCCCCTTAGCAATTAAATTTATTGCAAGCGGCTTACTGATATTGCCTAATGAACCTGTTAATACTATATTCATTTTGATTTTTGTTTTTAAATTATGATGCAAAATTGCAACGAGTTTAAAAAACAGATGTGTCCAAAGTTCAGATTGTTGTAGTTGAAATGGAAGGTTTTAATTAAACCCCGCCCTAAACTCCAAAGGGCTTTGATTGGTTTTACTTTTAAACAATTTAGAAAAGGATTGCGAATGTTCAAATCCTAATTCATAAGCAATTTCAGAAACGGATAATGAAGTGGTAGAAAGTTTTTCTTTTGCCTTTTCCATTAATTTTTCGTGGATGTGTTGCAGAGCAGATAAGCCTGTAAATTGTTTTAATAAATTACTCAAATACACTGGTGATAAATGCAAATGGTTGGCAAGCATTTGTACGGTCGGCAAGCCATTGATTGAAAGATTTTCGGAGTTAAAATAATTATCTAAAAATTCTTCTACTTTGCTAAGTGACTGATGATTGGTTATTTTTCTTGTTACAAATTGGCGTTGATAAAACCTATCGGCATAGTTAAGTAGGGTTTCAATTTGTGAAATAATGATGCTTTGTGTAAACTTATCAATATCTTTATGGTATTCTAATTTTATATTTTCCATAATGCCAATGAGAACTTGCTCTTCCTTTTCAGAAAGAAAAAGGGCTTCGTTTATGGCATAGTTAAAAAAATCATATTTCTTGATGCCTTTCGCCAACGGTGTTCCCCAAAAAAAATCAGGATGAATCAGTAATAAATAACCACTGCGATTTTCAGTCACATTCTGTTCTTTCTCCAAACGTAACACCTGACCTGGGGCAACAAAAGACATAACGCCTTCGTCAAAATCATAAATCTGTTGTCCATAATGTAGTTTACCTCCAATATTTCTTTTCATTGCTATAGAATAAAAATCAAATACAATATTGGCGATATCATCCCTGTCAGGATTCTTTATGGTACTATAATCTATAAGGCAAATGAGTGGGTGTTGTGGTACACCCACTCCAGCCAAGCAATTAAACTCCTTAATTGATTTTACTCTTATAGTTTGTGAATTTGCCATGTTCTAAGCTGTTTTTTTTGATTTGGCTTTTTCTACATTATTATGTAACAAATTTATTGCAAAATTAGGAGCAATTCTGCTCATTATTTTCATCATATTAGACATTCCTGGGCGAATTTCCATTTTACTATTGACAATTCCTTTTATACTAACGCTTACCATTTTATCCACTTTCATATACATATTGCTGTCCAATTCATTTTTAAAAATATCGTTCAATGGAGTATCTGTACCAGGAGGGGCTACTTCAATTACTCTGATGTTCGTTTTTTTAAGTTGCAATCGCAATGTTTGTGTATAAGCATGTATTCCTGCCTTGGCAGCACTATAAACAG
>DATBXH010000334.1:0-2700 GCA_036514375.1 Bacteroidales bacterium
CGATCCCAATTATAGAGAGCTGTACGCTCGCTGGATTCAGTTCGGCACATTCTGCCCGATGATGCGCTCACATGGTACCGACGCTCCACGTGAAATATACCAGTTCGGCAAAAAAGGCGATAAAATATATGATGCGATTGAAAGGTTTATTAATCTTCGCTACAATCTATTACCCTATATCTACACGACATCATGGGATGTTACAGCCAATCAATCAAGCATGATGCGAGCATTAGTAATGGATTTTGCAAACGATAAACGTGCATTGGATATTAATGATGAATTTATGTTTGGCAAATCACTTTTGGTTTGCCCTGTTACTCAGCCCATGTACTCGAAAATCAGTGTACAGGGTACTGATTCAACACGGGTTGCCGATTTCAGCATCATAAAAACCAAAGATGTATACCTCCCTAAAGGCTCGGAATGGTTTGATTTCTGGACCGGAGAAAAACTGACGGGAGGACAGAAAACTACCAAAGAAACACCTGTTGATATTATTCCTTTGTATGTGAAAGCCGGTTCAATTTTGCCATTTGGGCCTAAAGTACAGTATGCAACCGAAAAGAAATGGGACAATCTCGAAATCCGCGTGTATGAAGGCGCCAATGGCGAATTTACGCTGTACGAGGACGAAAACGACAACTACAATTACCAGAAAGGCATGTATTCCAATATCTCTTTTATATGGAATGATGCCAAAAAGACGCTGACCATCAGCGACTGCAAAGGTGCATTCCCGGGGATGCTGACAGAACGAAAGTTCAACATTGTACTAGTGGCCAAAAACAGAGGAACAGGAGCATCACTGTCTGAGAAGTTTGACAATCAGGTAACTTATAAAGGTAAAAAACTGACTATAAAGCTTTAATAATTAACAAACCATTGAGAGATATAAACCCAGGATTGTTACTCTTTTAGTAAAGGCTAAAGGATTAGTTCCTAATGAAATAATAATTATATTACAATAACATCATTCTAAGTACAACCAAATGAGATTGTCGAAATTAAGACTATTATTTTTTTGTTTCCTCGGTTATTTATTGAATTCAGTAAATTCAACCGCCCAAACAACATTAAAACCAGGTATCGACTTCCCTCCTGAAATCGAAAACCCTGAACTTTTGGGAATTAACAAGGAACCTTACCATGCAACCCTAATGCCTTATGCCAACTTGCAAGAAGCCCTTGCTGCCAAACGCCATGCATCGTCGTTTTGCCGGACATTAAACGGGATGTGGAAATTTAACTGGGTTCCAAGCCCTGAACAACGTCCGATGGATTTTTATAGAATGGACTATGATGTATCGAAATGGAAAGAAATTCCGGTACCTTCAAACTGGGAGGTGCAAGGTTATGGAACTCCTTTCTACCGAAATCTGGGATATACCATTAAAAAAGATTATCCCCATGTAATGAGTGAGCCTGAAAAATGGTACACAGCTTATAAAGAGCGTAATCCGGTAGGTAGTTATCGACGCAGCTTTGAGATCCCTGCCGATTGGTCAGATCGACGTATTTTCATCACCTTCGATGGGGTTGATTGCGCCTTTTTTATATGGGTAAACGGGGAAAAAGTAGGATTCAGCGTCAACAGTCGCAATGCTTCGGAGTTTGACATTACCCAATTTGTAAAGCCAGGAAACAACACCATTGCTCTGGAAGTATACCAGTACAGTTCAGGTACATGGCTCGAGGACCAGGATATGTGGCGTCTGCACGGAATTTTTAGGAATGTTACTTTATGGAGTTCGCCCCAGACCCATATCCGCGATTTCTTTGTGAAACAGGATCTGGACAAGGATTACAAAGACGCAACCATAGAAGTGATGGCCAAGGTGAAAAATTACGGAGAAAAAACTGCAAAAGCACAAACGATAACTGCAACCCTTTACGATAAGGAAGGTAATGAAATTGCAAAAGGAAAAGCGACCGGGAGCGAGATCAAACCAAAACAGGAAGAACAGTTTACCATTAAGTTTCCTGTTAACAGCCCTGCCAAATGGACTGCTGAAACTCCTAATCTATATACCATTGTATTAACCGACTCCGAAGGCGAAATACTTTCGTCTAGGGTTGGTTTTCGCAAAATAGAAATCAAGGGCCGCATTTTTACTGTAAATGGAGTTCCCATTAAACTAAAAGGCGTAAACCGCCACGAACACTGGTCGGATGTGGGACATGCCATTACCGAGGAGCAAATGATAGAGGATCTGAAGGTTATCAAACAGGGCAACTGCAACCATGTACGCACTTGCCACTACAGCGATGATCCTCGCTGGTACGAGCTTTGTGACGAATGGGGGATTTGGCTAGTGGCCGAAGCAAACGTGGAATGTCATGGCTACGATGGACGATTTGACAACGAACCCACTATAAAATCAGCTATTATCGACCGTAATATTGCAAATGTTGAGAATTTTAAAAACCACCCCTCTGTCATTATTTGGTCACTGGGAAATGAATGCGGCTGGGGGGCCACCCCGAATTTTGTCGCTGCAATGAATGCTGTAAAAGCCCTGGACCCTTCACGACCAATTCATTACGAGCGGTTTGGAACCGGAAAAAACAATCCTGCCGATCTCGATGGTCGCATGTATGGCACTGCCGAGGACTATGCTCAAATCGCTCATAGTAAAGAGTTGACCAAGCCATTCTACATTTGTGAGTTTGTACACGCTATGTTTAACTCTATGGGTT
>DATBXH010000335.1:0-2591 GCA_036514375.1 Bacteroidales bacterium
AACAGTGAAGTCAACGTGACCCGGGGTGTCAATGATATTAATTTTATATTGATCGTTTCTGTATTTCCAGAACGCGGTTGTTGCAGCCGATGTAATGGTGATACCACGTTCCTGCTCCTGAACCATCCAGTCCATGGTGGCAGTACCTTCGTGCACCTCACCGATTTTATAATTGATACCGGTATAAAACAGGATACGCTCCGATGTGGTTGTTTTACCTGCATCGATGTGTGCCATGATACCAATATTCCTCTGCTTATTTAAATCCTTACTCATTCTTCAATCTCTCTTCTTCTTTTCAAACACACTACTAACTAAACTACCTATCAGGTCACTTCAATTAAAACCTGAAGTGCGCAAAAGCTTTGTTAGCTTCTGCCATTTTGTGCATATCTTCTTTTCTCTTGAACGCACCGCCTTCTTCGTTGAAAGCAGACACGATTTCACCTGCCAGCTTATCACTCATTGATTTACCGCTGCGTTTGCGGGCGTAAAGAATCATATTCTTCATACTGAGCGATACTTTGCGGTCGGCACGAACCTCAATAGGAACCTGGAATGTAGCTCCACCTACACGGCGGCTCTTCACTTCAACCTGAGGAGTGATGTTTTCCAAAGCCTTTTTCCAGACTTCGATTGGAGTTTTATCACTGTCTTTCATACGGCCTTGGACGAGGTCCATTGCTTCGTAGAAAACGCTATAAGCAACACTTTTTTTACCGCTGTACATCAGGTTATTTACAAACCTTGTAACCATCACATCATTAAACTTCGGATCCGGTAAAATAATTCTCTTTTTTGGCTTAGCTTTACGCATGGCTTGTTACTCTTTTATATTATTTCTTACCTTTAGTTGCTGCAGCAACACCTGCTTTAGGCCTCTTTGCTCCATATTTGGAACGGCCTTGTTTACGACCTTCAACGCCGGAAGCATCCAAAGCTCCACGAATAAGGTGATAACGAACACCAGGAAGATCTTTCACCCTACCGCCACGAATAAGTACAATCGAGTGTTCCTGAAGGTTATGACCTTCGCCTGGAATATAGGCATTCACTTCCTTACTGTTTGTGAGTCGAACCCTGGCCACTTTACGCATGGCGGAGTTCGGTTTCTTAGGTGTAGTGGTGTACACACGTACACATACCCCACGTCTTTGAGGACAGGAATCGAGAGCCGGAGCTTTACTTTTATCGACAAGCTTAGTTCTTCCCTTCCTTACTAACTGTTGAATGGTAGGCATAAAGACGATATCTGTTTAATTATAAATTCTTTTAAAAATTGGTTCGCAAAGGTATTCTTTATTTTTTAAAAAACAATTTTTTTTCACCGATTTCAGACACATTTCTAAATCCCTTCCTTTTCAAACCTCCTATACATCATGAGATCTGAAAAATAACCGGAGAAAAAAACGCCCAAAGTTAAAACAAATAAGATTATCAGGAAAAAATTTCTAACAAAATATCCCTAATTCAACAATATTTTAAGTTAGTTTAATTCCGCTACTGACAATCAATTATTTATTAACATAACGCATGTACTATATAATATAGGTATACGACTTGCTTCTTTTAAAAAAATTATTACATTTGAAAGCTTTCGAGCAAATTCTTCTCTCAAATAAACATTTTTCACTAACAAATTACCTTTTATGAAAACGTATAATACAGATCAAATTAAAAATTTTGCGCTGCTGGGGAACTCGGGATCAGGAAAAACGACCCTCGCTGAGTCGATGCTTTTTGAAGGAAAAGTAATTGACCGGCGGGGGTACGTAGAAAGCAAGAACACAGTTTCTGATTTTACCGATATTGAACACGAAAATAGAATCTCAGTTTTTCCGACAGTTTTATATGCAGAATTTAACGACAAGAAGCTAAACTTTATTGACTGTCCGGGAGCAGACGACTTTTCCAACGGAGTAGTGGCTGCTCTTCATGTTGCAGACACCGCACTGCTGTTAATTAATGCCCAGAATGGCGTTGAAGTGGGGACTGAAATACAGAACCGCCATATAGAGAATGCAAAAAAAGGAATGGTCATTGCTGTAAATCAACTCGACCACGACAAAGCCAATTTTGAAAAAGCTATTGAGCAAGCCAAAGAAAGAATCAGTAAGAACGTAATTATCATTCAATATCCCATTAATGAAGGTCCGGGATTTAACTCCTTTATTGACGTGCTATTGATGAAACAATATAAATTTGCCGATGGAGGCAAGGTTGAGATAACCGATGTACCTGTCGACCAGAAAACCAGGGCTGAAGAACTCAGAGCCGAACTTATTGAGAAAGCCGCTGAAAACGACGAAAAATTGATGGAGACCTTTTTCGAGAAAGGTTCACTCAGCGAAGACGAAATGCGCAAAGGCATTACCATGGGGCTGATTAATTGTGGCATTGTCCCGGTGGTATGCATCTCAGCCAAAAAAAATTATGGTGTTGCCCGAATGATGGAATTCCTGACCAGAGTATTACCCAGCCCTCACGAAATACCGGCCGTAAAAGATGCCTCCGGAGCTACTGTCAAATTAGACCCAAAAGGTCCTGCATCGGCATTTGTTTTCAAATCGTCAATTGAGCCACACATTGGA
>DATBXH010000336.1:0-5411 GCA_036514375.1 Bacteroidales bacterium
TGGTTAATATCGGTTTTGCATTGGTTTGGATGCTTGTTTCTATGGAATTATCCAGAAATTATTCATTTACTACTTCAAATATTATAAAAAAGCTTACCAGGGAGTATCAGCGAGATGATTTTGATAAGAACAGGAGTTTGAAAGACAGAATAATGGTAACAACAAACCTGTCAGGGATGAAGTATCTGTTGAATTATCAAAGGAATTATCAGTCAAAAAGTTTTCAGAAAACGACAGAATTGATTTCAGAAAGCAACCAGCAGGAACTGGGTATTATTAACGGTGCTGATAATCAATGGGGATCTAGGACTGGCCTCAACTTTGATACCGAAAGAGATAATTCATCTCAGTTTAGTTATTATGATGCAGATGAAAGTTTAAAAATTAATGATATTGAGCCTCTTGCCATATCACCTAAAATTAAGGACAGGATACGGGCTATAAAAATGATCGAAGATGTCCACGATCCTAAATATTACGGGATTTTAAAGATGTTAATTCGTGATCCGGATGATGAGGTAAAAAGAAATGCTATTGGCTGTGCCGCAACAAATTATAACTCGGCTATTATTGCCGAACTTTTGGAATATATAAACAATGAAGATTTCTCAGATCTTGTTACCGATGCCTTGGTTTCTATCGGGAGCGATTCCGTGGCACCGCTGGAAAATATGTTTCAGAAGTCAGACGTAGATTCTAAAACACAAGCCCGGGTCATTAGAATCATTGGTAGAATATCTTCTGAAAACGCCCAAAGCTTTTTACTTGAGAAATTGGTTTATCCGAATAAGTGGATTGTTATTGAGGCTGTTAATGCCTTAAACGAAGAGAAGTTTAAATTTGCATTCAACGATTACAGTTTGATAGACAGGTCAATACATAATACTTGCGGAGCAGCGGCATGGTTATTGGCCATGGATGTTAGCCTTCATGAATTTTCCAGGCAAACCCCGGTGAAGAAGGCACTTGAAGAGGAATATCAGGTTACTATTGATTTGTTATTTAAATTACTTCAACTAAAATATAACGAAGGTGTTATTCAGGAAGTGAAGAAATGCTTTATTGGAGAATCTGCCAATGAGGAACGTGAATTGAGCGTCGAGATACTTGGAACTATGGTAGAGAAAGACATTAAAGCATATTTATTCCCTTTATTGCACAATAACAGGAAGAAGGAAAAAGTGATGCAGCTCCGGAATTTCTTCCCTATAGAAGAAAAAGAAGCAACTGTCGCACTTCGTGAGATTATCAATTCAGACCTGGGTTATGTTAATTTATGGACCAAAGCTTGTGCTCTTGATGCATTTATTGGCTTCCAGGATATAAATATATTGGAAGATATTTATGCCCAGGTTTTTAATCCGGACCCGCTCCTATCTGAATTGTCTTTTTTAGGAATTTATAAGTGGAGAAAAGAGGTCTCTCCTGAGCTATTTGACCGACTTTCTAATCATATGAAAAAAAGGGTGGGTGTAATTTTAGACAAGGGTGAACATTACGAGTATCAGATGCTTTTTAATAAAGTGCGGAGCTTACAAAATATTTCATATTTTGAAAAAGTCAAAGGCCATTATTTGATTTCATTGGCTGAGGTTTTGGTTGAGCATTATTTGGAGCAGGGCGAATCTCTTTTCATTCAATGTTCAGAGGAAGAAGTTCTACCTGTTTTCTTAGTTCCTTTCGGTGATGTGACTTTGAAGGATGCACACAAACGTCAGTTTAAATTAAACCATAACTATCTGTATGGTTTGGGATTATATGCTGGTGGAATCACTCTTACAGCTTATAGTAAGGCTGTCATTTACATTGCAAAACCAGAGCAATTGGGCTCGTTGGTTTTGAACCATGAAGAATTATCTGATTCGTTAAACTCATATATACAAAGTAGTAACTTTTATTAACTGGATTATATACAATGGCAGATTTCGAAATTTATATGTATTTCTCAGGCGACCCCAAAGAACCTCAGACCTGGGATGTGGAATTCAGCTATTGTTTTAATGCTGTATTAAATCAGATATTAGAGATCCCTCCAAAAATTTTGTCTAACGTAAATGTGCCAAATGTTTCAGTAGTTCGTAACAACTATCAATTGCTTGCGACGCGAGCATTTATACTGATTATTGGGGGAGAGGGCAAAGTTGGTATGACTCTGGATCCTGTGAAGGAATTTATTGAGCAGCTTACACCACACCAGCAAGATAATATTCTCATTGTTAGACGGCCACAAAAAAGGATTACCGAAATTCCCGATTTTCTGAGAAAATACCGGACCTTCAATTTTTATGAGGTTTCCCCTGCCACTCAGACTGTATTTGAATTTGATATTAATAAAAAAGGAATTCCTGAAAATAGTTTCTGGGAAAAAGTTACAGATTTAGCATATGATTTAAAGTATTTGATTTTCTGCGATTCAGAAAAAGATATTTCTGAAACACGCATTAATACCATTTTTCTGGCAGAGGTAACCCCTGATCAATATAAGAATAGGGAACAACTTCGTCGCGAACTCGTTCATAGTGGCTATCATGTATTACCAGAAATTCCACTTCCAACTTCTCTAAAAGAATTTGAGGATGAAGTACGTAATTTTATCGAAAGAAGTGTTTTGTCAGTCCATATTATGGGTGAGCAATACGGGGGCTCACCTGATACTTCTGATTATTCCTTCCAGGAAATCCAGAACCGTCTCTTTTCTGATGTTTCTAAGAAATTGCAGGGGTTTAAAGATGTCCAGCCAAAAATAAAACGGATCGTATGGATACAGTCCTTATTTGATCCGTATGAAGAAAAGCAGGTTCAGTATATCAAACGGCTGAGGAAAGATATCAGTGTTTCAAGGGATTCGGAATTAATCCAATCTACAATCTTCGACTTAAAAAACATTATTGATCAGGCATTTGCTTTATTAAAGGCTCCAATTAATGAATTGCTTCCGCAAGAGGCTGGCAGCATTCTTATGATTGCAGATGATCATAAAGATTTAGTATGTGATACAATAAAAGAGAGATTTCTTCGTGCTTCTTTAACTCTTGATTTACTTCAAACTGCTACGAATATTCAAAGCGATCTTGCAATGATTATGAATGAGTTGAAAAAATACAAGAATATTCTTGTGGTGAATTCAAAGGGCGATCATGGTTGGTTGTATAGTGTGCTCAGCCTTATAGCCAGATCAAAAGGATATCAGGGGGCTGTTGCAGAGTGTCTGGTTAGTCTTTTCTCTCCGACTCAAATGAAGCGGATAGTTTCATTCGAAACGCTTGCTATCGATTCGTATACATACAGTAGTAACAATATCCATACTGTATTGGAATCTTTCATTTCAAAAGTAAAAGTATGATTGGGCAGGTTGTAGATAAACAGATACAAGCAAAATCATTCAGAAATCCTGAAACAGTAGTCAATCCGTTTCCCGGATTGCGTCCGTTTTCTTTCGAGGAGAGCTATTTATTTTATGGTCAGGACAAGATTTGCGATCAGATCATGCAAAAGTTGCTGGCTAACAAATTTGTATGTTTATTGGGTGGGGCAGGTGTAGGAAAGACGTCAATTATTAATTGTGGGATTCAACCTTTGGTGCTGAGTGGATTGGTCACTGGAGCCGAAACTAACTGGCACTTTTTCCGTACCCAACCTGGCAATGACCCCATTAAAAACCTTGCCAGTGTTATATATAATAGCAAGTTCAAAGATTGTTTTGAAGAGAATCAGCATATTCATGAACAGATTTGTCAAAGTATACTTCGACGAAGCAGGTTGGGTCTGATTGAGCTGGTAAGCCAGTTTCTGCTAGTTGGCGACCATAAGTATCTGTTTATTATCGATCAATTTGAGGATTTATTCAGGTTACGTTATAATGCCAATGAGATCGAGTTTTACGAGGAGGCCCTTCAATATGTAAATCTTTTTGTTGAAGCACTAAATTCTACCAAGTACCAAATACACGTTGTAATTTCAATTCGCTCTGATTTTACCGACGATTGCGTAATGTTCCCTGTTTTAGCTGAATTTATTAATAAAAGTAACGTCCTGATTCCAAAAATGTCACGGCAGCAGGTAAGAGAAGTCATATTGGCTCCTCTGAGAGCTGTGAATGTCAAAGTTGAAGATGCTGTAATAATACAGATGCTGAATGATTCTTCCACCATTGATGATATGCTGCCACGAATACAACATGCTCTCCATCGTACATGGGAATCTTGGGCTGGCTTAAGCAATTGGGAAAAGCCAATAACAACCAAAGAATATGAAGCTGGCGGTGGCATAAGAAATTCAATCTCCAATCACGCTAATTCCTTATATGATGAACTGGGTGAGGACGATCGCAAATTATGTGAAATAATCTTTAAATCGTTGACTGAACGTGGCTCTGAAAATAAAGGGTTATCCAGGCCTGTTTCCATTGCAGAGATTGCAGAAATTGCAAAAGTAGAGGTTTCTGATGTTATCAGGGTTGTTACTGTGTTTAGTCAGCCCAAATCAGGTTTTATAATTTATGAAGGTCAGGAATTACTGGCTTCAACAGTTATTGATCTGGCACATGTAAGTATTATGCGTGCATGGAACCATTTAAAGGAGTGGGTTGAGGATGAAGCTATTTCCGGTCAAATGTATAGGCAACTTTCGCAGGCTTCTGCGGCGTATCAGGTCGGTCGGGCAGGACTTTTGAAGCCACCTGATCTGCAATTTGCCATTAACTGGAAAGAAAAGCAAATGCCTACACTTCAATGGGCAAAACGATATAATCCGGCATTTGAGCGAACATTGGTGTATTTACGAACTAGCCTTGATACTTATGAAGCTGAGGAAGCATTCAAACGGAAAAAGGCCAAACAGGCTATTCGTAGGGTACGTTCGTTTTCAATTGTTTTAGGAAGTACAGCCTTACTTGCTTTGGCACTAACTATTTATTCCCAGATTTTAAAACGTAATGCTGAAAAGCAGAAACGTGTTGCCATTGAACAAAAATATGAGGCAGACGCAAAATCGGAAAAAGCAGAGCAAATATCCAAGGAGGCTTTGGAAGAAAAGGGGAAAGCTGAACTTGCTGCTAACGAAGCTGAACGGATGAGGCAACAGGCATTGGAACAATCTAAGACCCTGGCTGAACAGAAGACTTTGGCAGAATTAAATGCAGAACAGGCATTGCGTAAATCTTTAGAAACTGAAGAAAACTTGGCCAGAGTTTCGAAACAAAAGGAGCAAATTGAGCAATCGGCTGTGCAGGCTAGTATTCAGAAAACTCAGGCTGAAAAAGATAATGAAGAAGCCTTCAGAAAGCGGATGTTGACCTTAGCACAAACACTTGCTTCCAAATCTCTTCAAACGCAGGGTAATAAGAACCTGAAGTCTGCCCTTGCCGTGTATGCCTATGAATTCAATCAGGATAATGGTGGCCTGGAAATGAA
>DATBXH010000337.1:0-3852 GCA_036514375.1 Bacteroidales bacterium
ATCCTTTACAAATGTAAATGGTCTCCGTTTGAGGGATACACATTTACAGGCAAAGTAACACATACTTATGTGAATGGTAATCTTGTGTACGAAAATGGAATCTTTGACGAAACAGTCAAGGGTATGCGTCTCATTTTTGACCGATAATACTAATGTTTTACAGCGAAATTTCGCTGTAATAGCATAGTATCAACTCGGCATGAGATCCTGTACTCACCCTCGGGCAGTCCTCCTGTGAATATGCTGAACTTACCAACATGCTTAGTGGCAGTATAAACTAATGCTCCCCGGGGATTTATTATCTGAAAATAGGCACTAAATTCTTCCTTTGGTGTACCCGTAATAGCATTTCTGTTCACATCTATCTTGACATCTAAATAATTATTTACAGGATCTGGTGATATAAGAAATGACACATCATCTATTCTTGCCCTGGAGCTTTGAGCTTCAATTTTTATACAATGTGCTGATTCAAATGCCAGTATAATGCAAAAAAGTACAGTTTTTATCTTCATAAAATTATCCTGTTTGTGACCTATAGATTATAAGGTGTCAAAATGGTTGCGTAACCAAATATATTCTTTATCATCTTTCATACTCCATCGTCCAGAATATTTTTTGTAAAAACTTTTGCGGCTTTTAAACAATATATCTTCTATCTCTCCGTTTTATATACAGAAAAGCAACTAAACAAAAAGGCACTGATGGTTTATCCATCATAAAATCTGGAAAACAGATTAATATAAACATTTAAAATAAACCGCAAAATCAAACCGCTATGAAAACAAGAATTGATATCAACAACGAAGCCTGGTGCAACATCGTATTCGAAGGAAAGAATAAAGCATATGGCGCCTTTACCTTACGAACTCATGAATCGCAACAAAAAGTAAGGTCCTTACTTATCACTATCATCCTGGCAATCTCAGTGGCTGTAATGCCGCTTATAAAAAAGAAAGTTAATCCTCTACCAAGCGACAAAGATTCAGGCATTCCAATAACACTTACACCAATTACAATTGATCCTCCGAAGCCAATCAGGATTGACCCTCCACAGGATACAAAGCCAAGCAGACCAATAATTAAGTTCGCAGCTCCCATCGTTGCAGATAATGATCCATCGGATAATCCAATCGTTAATGATGATCTATTTAAACGAAATGTAATGATTGGACTGCAGAATATAAAGGGTGATGAAAAATCGGAATACGTCCCAATCATAGAAAAAGCGGCCATCGGCGAACCTAAAGAAAAAGTATATGACTTTGTTGAAAAACCGCCTCAATTTATTGGAGGTATGGATGAACTGATGAATTTCTTAAGAAAGAATTTACGCTTTCCAGATGATGCAAGAAGCAATGGAATTTCAGGAAGAGTGATTGTCCAGTTTATCGTTGACAAGAACGGAGAACTCAAAAACATTAAAATACTGAGAGGGCTTGACGACAGCTGTAATCAGGAAACTTTACGGGTTTTAAAACTGATGCCAAAATGGAGCCCCGGAATACAAAATGGTCAGCCTGTTTCGGTCTATTTCACACTTCCGGTTGTTTTCTCACTGCAAGACAGATAATAGAAAGCTTAACCCTTAGACGGACTGTCTTACCGGTCAGTCCGTCTTTTTATTTCATCAAATCTCTGTTATTAAGCACAAACGTTGATGTTTAAATTAATGTACCAAGCTTTAAAAGCTAACGTTTCAAAAGGCTGTTTTCATGCTAAATAACATATAAATTTTAATAAAAAAATATTCACAACTAAACAATAAACCAATTAAGTCTGCCGTTTTAATTACAAACAAAATAAACAAACCTAACTTATTGCAAAGGATGAAAAAATAACTACCCGATGATTTAGTAACAACCATAAAATCTCTATCCTATGACAACTAAAATCAACATCTGCGCCGAAGATTGGTGCAACTTCGTATTCGAAGGGAAAAACAAAAATTACGGAGCCTATGAGCTTCGTCAGAAATCTTCTAAAAGGCATGCCTTTGCAATTCTGCTGAGTGTCACTATTTTTACAATTGGGGTTAGTGCTCCTGTGTTAATAAAATCAATCGTTCCAGAAAAAAATTGGAAAATTGACGAAGCATTCAAACCAGTGGATATAACTCCTGCAAAACCCGAAACCCCAAAGCTTCCGGATGAACCTCCCGTACCAAGATTTAGAAGAACTATTCAATTCTCACAACCGGAAGTTGCTAACAATACTGAACCACAGGAAGCCCCACCGTTGATTGATAATCTTTTAAACACAGATGCTGCTATTTCAACAGTAACTCAAGAAGGTGAGGATGATGTAAACTTGCCTCTACCTAATCTGTCGCAAATCGAAAAAGAACCTGATCCCATAAGGTTTGCCCAACAGATGCCTGAATTCCCTGGAGGTGAAGAAGCCAGACAAAAATTTCTCAAAGACAATGTCAAGTATCCATCGATAGCAGCTGAAATGGGAATTTCGGGTAGAGTAACTTTACAGTTTGTAGTAGACAAAAACGGGAATATTGGTAACATAACCGTTATACGTGGCATCGGGGGAGGCTGCGATGAAGAAGCAATCCGGGTGGTTAAACTGATGCCACAATGGAGACCCGGAAAGCAAAACGGCAAAGCTGTTCCCGTCTACTTTGTTTTTCCCATTATTTTTACATTGCAAAATTAAAGTACCGGAATCTATCAATAAAAAAGGCCGAGGAATCGGCCTTTTTTATTGATAACTATATCAGTCTTCCAACATAAATGGATATTGATAATTTTCAGGTGGCAATAGACTCTCCTTTATCGCCCTTGGTGATACCCATCGTAACAAATTTAATGACGAGCCGGCTTTATCATTGGTCCCTGATTTTCTTGATCCTCCAAATGGCTGTTGCCCAACAACAGCGCCTGTTGGTTTATCATTGATATAATAATTGCCGGCAGCATGCGTCAATTTTAAGTTAGCGAGCTCAATAGCTCTCCTGTCTGTGGCAAAAATTGAGCCTGTTAATCCGTAGATTGAAGTCGTATTCACCAAATCGAGAGTTTCGGCGTACAATTCATCCTCATAAACAAATATAGTGATCACAGGTCCGAAGATTTCCTCTGCCATACTCTCGCACCTCGGGTTCTTCGTAAGCAAGACCGTGGGCTGAATGAAGTATCCTTTCGACTTATCATATTTCCCGCCTCCTACAATCTCAACATCAGAGTTTGCCCTGGCCCTTTCGATATAACCAACGATATTATCAAAAGCTGCTTCGTCAATTACAGCATTCACAAGATTCGAAAAATCTTCCACACCACCCATTTTAACTCCAGCCAATGAAGTTACTAACTTTTGCTTAAGCTCATTCCACATGGATTTGGGCACATAAGCCCTGGACGCTGCAGAACACTTCTGCCCCTGGTATTCAAATGCACCCCGTATAATCGCAGTTTCGACCTGAGCAATATTAGCGGAAGGATGCACCATGATAAAATCTTTTCCACCGGTTTCGCCTACAATTCTGGGATAAGTTTTATAAATACCTATATTATTACCAATGGCTTTCCATATGTCCTGAAATACCTTAGTAGATCCTGTATAGTGAATTCCGGCAAAATCAGGATGAGAAAATATAATGTTTCCTGCAACAGGACCTGACACATAAATCAAATTGATAACTCCATCCGGCAGACCTGCCTCTTTAAATACTTCCATTATAACCCGGGCAGAATAAATCTGCGTATTGGAAGGTTTCCACACCACAACATTACCCAACATAGCAGGTGCAGAAGGCAAGTTTCCGGAAATTGCAGTAAAATTAAAGGGCGTAAGCGCAAACACAAAACCTTCGAGTGGCCGATACTCCAAACGATTCCAAAC
>DATBXH010000338.1:0-2061 GCA_036514375.1 Bacteroidales bacterium
TTGTTGCTAATCCTTAACTTATTGATAAATGAACGTAAGACTAAAATTTCTCGACCGTTATTTAACCCTGTGGATCTTTCTAGCCATGTTTGCAGGGGTTCTCATGGGCTGGTTAAACCCCGGCATTGCTAAATTCTGGAACAGCTTTTCTTCAGGAACAACAAACATTCCCATTGCCATAGGCTTAATCGTAATGATGTTCCCGCCGTTAGCCAAAGTGAAATACGAAGAACTGGGAGACGTTTTCAAAAACACCAGGATATTAAGCCTTTCATTGGTTCAAAACTGGATTATAGGGCCTGTATTGATGTTCCTGTTGGCCATTGTATTCCTGCAATTCAATATCGACTACATGTACGGAGTCATCCTTATCGGACTTGCCCGGTGCATAGCCATGGTGATCGTTTGGAACGACCTTGCTAAAGGCGATACCGAATATGCAGCCGGACTGGTTGCCTTTAATTCCATATTCCAGGTACTTTTATTCTCCGTGTATGCCTACGTATTCATAGCCATATTGCCCGGCTGGTTCGGGCTGCCCGTAAACGATAGTGTTGCGCACATAACCATCGGGCAAATCGCAAAGAGCGTGTTTATCTATCTTGGAATCCCGTTTATGGCAGGTTTTCTTACACGCTTTATCTTCATCAGGGTAAAAACAAAGGAATGGTATCAGACCAGATTTGTACCCAAAATCAGTCCTTTAACCTTAATAGCATTATTGTTTACCATTGTGGTGATGTTCTCCCTCAAAGGCGAATACATCGTCAAAATTCCTTTAGATGTGATAAGAATTGCCATACCGTTGGTTATTTATTTTGTGGTGATGTTTATCGCGTCATTTCTAATCAGCAAAAGAGTCGGAGCGACTTATAAACAGGCTACCACCCTATCCTTTACTGCTGCCAGCAACAATTTTGAATTAGCCATTGCGGTTGCCATAGCCATATTCGGGATCAATTCCGGCGAAGCTTTTGCAGCCGTCATCGGACCATTGGTGGAAGTTCCCGTGATGATCGCTTTAGTAAATGCTGCTTTATGTTTTAAAAGAACACTCTCTTTTAAAACATCTAGCTCATAATCCAATCCGCTCACTCAACAGGAAATAAATTATTTGTAAAAAAGTCCCCTACCAACAGAAGTGAGCTCATGAACACCTTGATAAAATAAACTAATGCCTCCGTAAACTTTGTAACCGGTTTATTTATTGAAATTCGTGCTTTACATCATGCCTGTTCAAAACTTATAAGCCAGGCTAAACTGAAAATTCCTTGGGTTACCTGGTGTGTAGCATAAATCAGTAATACCTTGTTTTTCTCCTTTCAGTCTTGTTTTGGTGGCAAATTGTGCCTCATTCCATTCCCTGTTTAACAGGTTTTCGCCATAAACTGTAAACGTAAACTGCTTGTAAGTGTATGCCAGACTTGCATTAAACAACGTATGCCCCAGGGCAACAACCGAATTATCTTCATTGGCAGGTCTGTCGCTTAAATGCCTAAAGCGAATGGAACCACTAAACCCTTGCTCCCGGATCACACTTAGCCCTCCCGTTGCAGTTAATGTAGGTGCAAGGGGAACATAGTTTTGACCTGCCGGAAGGTTCCTGATGGTTGCTTTAGCTGCCGAAATATCAGCATCAGCCCAAAGCCAGGAAAGTATTGACAACCGGGCTTCCACATCGACACCTAAACGTTGGGTCGGATTGCTTAATTCGGTAGTACCGCCATCACCAGCATACACAAATTCTTTATCGAGGTATAAATACCATCCCGAAAGGGTCAGGTGTAATCTATCAAATAATTTGGTTTTTATTCCGATTTCTCCGGCAGTTGCCTTTGGTAATGTGCCAATTGTGCGCATTTCAGGGTTAAAGTTGTATTTTGCCAAACGGCTGTCAATCTCACTATTACTTAATCCTTGATTTTTCCAAGTATTCGACAGTTCTTCAACCTTAGCTCCAATCACAGCATCACGGGCATCATTGGAATGAAAACCCTGCCCAAAATTCAGGAACACATCCAGGTTTCTTGCGGGAGAGATAATAAAATTGACTTTGGGGCT
>DATBXH010000339.1:0-2537 GCA_036514375.1 Bacteroidales bacterium
ACTCAATCACACTATAAGCCTCGTCATCATACATACCCCCAAAACTCTTCTTCCAGGCAATCGAACCATCTTTATTGATTTTATCCACCAATATGTCCCTATCCGTCCTGCCATTTGCAACGATAGAACCTGCTACCAGAAAGTTTCCATCGCTAGTCTGGCACACCGAATATCCAATACCCTCTGCCCCATCTCCAAGCAATACAGGAGAAAAATTAGCCTCATTTCCGTATTGGTCGGTCTTTATAAAAAAGGCAGTGGAAACATTACTTTCCGACGATAATGTGCCTGTAAGGGCATAGCCACCATCTGTACAAGGTTTCACATCCATGGCTTTATCTATAGCTGAACCACCCAAAAACTTAACGAATTGGCCAGCCTGTTCACTGCTTACCTCAACCTTTTGATTACAGGAATTAAGTATGACAACAAAACAAAAACAAAACCAAAGACAATATTTAGTTAGTTTCATTACTTTCAGTCTTTTTTTTCATAAAACGATAAAATATTTTGGTATACCCCAACGCAAAGGATAGACGATGAACCTTAAAATCATCATCGATATATTGGTAGTAATATAATCTGTTGGTATCCGAATATCTCGTTCCGCTTTTTACATAGGGCGTCAGATAATAACTAAATCCCAAAGAAATATTGAAATAACCACCCATTGCCTTGTATTGCAATCCTAAACCACCTAAAGCACTTATTCCCAAAGCTTCCCTGTTTCTTCGGATATCAGTAGACTTCTGTACTACATTTGGTATGGTTTTATCAACCAGATTACGCTTAAGAATATAAGACTTGTCTGAAATTAAATAACCAAAATCTGCGCCGGCAAACAAGTATGGAGATAAGCGACTGGTCCCCAAACTAAAATTAATACTAAATGGTGCCGAGATCCAACCCGATTTTTCAGAGTAATTCAATTCCTCCTGATCTGCCATCATATCTTTTCTTTTAAAGTTTATCATGCTGTAACGCATGTTAAGTGAAATCCATAAATTTGGCAGAATGTACTTATTAATATAAAGACCAGCATCGAACCCTATCCCATTGGGTGAGTATTTTGAGTTAAGCTTATTTAAATTCTCGGTAGAATAGTGCTGTGTAACTGAAACTATTGGTAAATTGCTACCTGCGATTACCCCTATACCCCAAACAGGTTTTAGCTCAAAAGATTTATATAACTCTTTAAATTCTGCAGGATCAGAAGGTTTAACTTCATATTCCGGAAAATTCTGAAGAAAGAAAACCATGTATTGTTCCGCCTTTTCCCTATCCGAGTCGAAAAGATAAACCTGAATTAATAGTATGGTGGCCTGTATTTTTTCTTCCTTTGTAAGGCCGGATTCCAAACAAGACTCTAATAATGACGGAATCTCCTCAATCTGACCTGAACTAAACAATTCCCTTGCCTTATCTAATTTTGAAGAGCAATCCTGCTGAGCGTTTACCGAAAAACCCAAAACAACGAATGCGAAGACAAGTATGAATGTCAGTATACCGTTTTTTTGCATGTAAAATACTTTATTTAGCAAGGTAATATACAAAATTATTCACATGGCTTTTTGTATTTTATATCACTTCCTATATAGGAATTCCATTCCTCTGTTGAAATCCCATGTGAGATTTTACTGCAAAGTTCACTCACAATATACTTAGGTAATGTTGGATATGAAACCAAAAAATCAGGTCTATTGGTCGCCAGCATCAATCGTTTTCCGTCGGCACTGAATGCAACTGATAAAATCCAGGACGATGGCTCCCTGATCATTATTGGAGGGCTGCTAACATTTTTTGTATCAAAAATATATGCTGACCCATCGTAACTAGAGGTAGCCATTAGATCGCTAACGGGACTAAAAGAAATATCTACTACTCTGGCACTATGTTTATTGTAATTCAAAATTAATTTGTGAGAATATGGATTCCAGAATGTTATTATCCCTTTAACGTCGCCAGAAACCAGCAAAGTACCCGAGTTGTTAAATGCAACTGAATAAATGGGATTTGCATTATCTCCCAAAAGCACGGATAATTTAGCAGTCTTTATTTCCCATAATAATAACCGCCCATCGTCAGCTCCTGCAGCAAGAAAACGGCCATCCTGACTAAGTTGAATAGCCCTCATCCCTGTAGATCCTCTGTAATATTCTGTGGCTGTTTTTGATGATAAATCCCACAATAATATATTCTTATTGGAACCTGATGTGAATAACTGGTTCTCTCTATTGAATGCCATTGCATATATGGTCCCCTGGTTGCCACTTAACCCAATTGGTGAAGCTTCCGGATAGGATAGGTCTACAACCTGTAAACTCCCATCGTCTGACCCCACAGCCAAATATCTGCCATTAGGACTAATTGCAAGACATATATTGTCTGTCGTGTTTTTCAATATAGTCCTTGGTGATGGAACAGCATCATTTAAATCCCAGGACAATACCCTGCCATTACTTCCAGTGCTGTAAAGTGTATTTCCTCTAGGCGAAACAACCAGAGCCTTGACAGTGGCGGTATGTCCTTTCAAACTT
>DATBXH010000340.1:0-3346 GCA_036514375.1 Bacteroidales bacterium
GATTCTTCATAATCTGTTTATTTGCTTGACAATTCTTTATCCAGCAGTGAGTAGTTAGGGTCACTATATTTCATGCTTTTCGATCATGTCTTCCACAGCGGATTTATATGTTTATAGTGTCAGTGTCGGCGCACGTTCTGATGTGTGCTAACAGTGTCAGTATAGCGAATTAATTGATTAAGTCACATAATCTTTATTTAAAACCTTATAACCTGCTTTGCTCCATTATAATTGACCGTTTTATCAGGATCTGGACATATTTCAATACCGTTACCATGATTCTCTTTTACCAGAACTACATGGAACTTCCTTTCCTTCAACATCCCGGGAAAATTTCCCTTACGGTCATCAATGATTAATTCTTTCCGAGCATTGTCCCACGTAATTCGGAAGGTTGCATACTTTCCTTGCTCATAGTTATAATTATCGTTCTCATCTTCATAAATGGTGAATTCTCCGTCAGCACCCTGAAAAATCCTTAATTCGATAAGATCAGCAGGCTTCTCAGTAGCATACTGAAGGAATGGCCCCATAGGAACTATCGATCCTGCTCTAACATAAAGAGGCATTGTCTCGATGGGAGCGACAGCATCAATAGTCTGTCCGCCTTGAATGGATTTGCCTGTCCAGAAGTCAAACCATGTTGTTTTTGGGAGATATACCTTACGGATTTTTGCTTTTTCAGCACTGACAGTATACAGTTGTTCAGTAACAGGGTTAACTAGGAAAGCGGGGCCAAACATATACTGATCAGTGATATTCCTGATAGCTTCGTCGTTTCTGAAATCGAAGGCCAACGCACGCATCATGGTATAACCTTCACTGGTTACTTTCCATGAAAGTGAGTAAATATATGGCATAAGCCTGTAGCGTAAATTATCATATTTCAACAGGATGGACCTGGTATTTTCATCCCAGTTCTTTGAGAAAATTGCCCGTTCTCCTTTCCCATGAATTCTGAAAACAGGACAAAACGTACCAAACTGAAACCAACGGGTGAACAATTCCGTGTTTGCCGGGGTAGACCAGTCGGGCGCCAGCCATTTCAGATGGTATCCGCCAATATCCGAGGTCCAATAAGGAATACCTGAAGCGCAGGCATTAATTCCCTGGGGTACCTGATCTTTGTATGAATGGAATGTGCAAGTAATGTCTGATGACCAAAGCGTTGCAGAATTCCTTTGTTGTCCCGCAAAAGCCTGACGGACCAGGAAGAACGCTCGTTTACCAGGGATATCTGCTCTCCAGTTTTTGTATAACCCGGTGGTATGCATTAGTGAGTATGTATTGAAGTAATCAATACCCCGACCCAGTGCAAAAGTTGTCTGACGACGGGCATCCAGGAGAGTTCCGTTATCAGGCTCACATTGGTCCACCCACCATGCATCCCAACCATAACGACCTATCAGGCTATCCTTGGCTTGTCTCCAATAAACATCACGGGCTTTTTCGTTATGGGCATCATAATAATTGTCGTATGTGAAGGTTACTACATTTTTCCATGTGATGTCGGTCATTCCTCCCATTTTTTCAAGTTCATCGAAATTTCTGGTACCTTTTGCAAAAACAGGCCAGATCGAAATCATTCCATGGATATTGGCTTTGTGCAATTCGTCAACCATCGCTTTTGGATTAGGGTAACGGGTGGGGTACATCACATGTGACCCAATGACATCTGGTTCCCAGTAATACCAGTCCTGAACGATACAATCTACGGGAATATGGTTATTACGGTAATTATCTTTCACTGATAGTACTTCAGCCTGGCTTTTATACCTGTCCTGCGACTGAAAAAGACCGAAACTCCATTTCGGGAACATAGGTGCCTGACCTGTTGCATCCCGGTAAAGTGCTTTAATCCTATCGAATTCCGGGCCATAGAAGAAATAATAATCAACCATGGTCCCACTTTCGGATACATATTTATATTTTGTATTTCCAGCTTCTCCCCCGTAAAAGTTGGAAGCCGAATAATTATCCCATAAAAGTCCGTAGCCTTTGGTAGAAAGGAGTACCGGAACGGCACCTGTCATGTATTTGATAGCCAAATCCTGGTTTCGCCCTTTGTAGTTCATTGCAAGCGAGTCCTCCGGATGACATCCTAGCCCAAATAGCGCCTCATTGGCTGGCGATTTAAACATGGTTGAGCAGTTATAAGTATTAATACCTGCCACTGTTGCCGGCATAACTTCCTTTCCAACATTTTCATCTTCAGCCAGAATCAGGTTATCCTTTAAATCAAAATAGCTGAGTGAATTGGTCGATTTGTTTACCTTAATTTTCAATCTGCCGGTTGTAATCACAATTTCATTTGTCTGATCTGAAACATTGAAGTATGTTGTTGTTTTCCACTCATTATTAATTACCAGTGAATTTTTCGGAGAAAGACTTTCCAATGACGTATACTTAACCTCAATAATATCATCAAGACAAATTTTTATTTTCATAACTCCCTTGTCCAACTTGCATGTAATACCATCAGGATCTTTTATGTAGGAGGTTATAGATGCCAATACATTATTAGTAAGGGAAGTTAATGCTATAGCTGCGGACAAAACTATAGACTTCACAGTGTGGAATCTCATGAATTTTCTTTTTAAAGTGTTGTTTAGTTAATAGTTATAATGCAAATAAAACGAAACACAAAAGCTTCATTAAATTTTACCCAAATTTTAAAAAAAATAGCTACTTACAATTCCCGAAATGATTCAATTGAAGGTACAAAATGTAAACTAAACTAAAATTAACATTTTATACCGGCAATGATCTTACTTTAATAGCTAGCACGATATCAATGCAATATAAATCATTACTTGTAAAAAGTCAAGAATGAATAATGTTACACTGCGCTCTTAATTAGGTATTAAGACTAAAATGAATCTATAAATGCACATAGGATGAGCTTCTTCACAGGTTTTGGATTTTAATGTGGTTATATTAGTCTAAGAATAGTTTGTAATCTCTTTGACATAATGAAATTCACCATGCTAACCTACGCCCTGATATACAGGCAGAAACTATTAATAAAGAATCCAATCTATGCCTAACAATAAGGCATATGAAAGTATGAAATTCGGTATGGGCAACTCATGAAAATTAAAATGATTCTCATAAAAAAAGCCCTGTTTCCAGGGCTTCTATTTATTTACAATTTTGAATAATCCATTTGTGTCATCCGCTGATAGCTCTTGTAACGCCACTTAGCATTTTCTTCAGCTGCTTTAAAGAGTTCAGCTGCTTCAGCAGGGAACGCCTTCTTGAGAGAAGAATAGCGAACCTCACTCATAATGAAATCCTGGAATTTGCTCCAATCTGGCTCTTTCGAATCGAGCTGGAACGGATTCTG
>DATBXH010000341.1:0-2737 GCA_036514375.1 Bacteroidales bacterium
AATTCAGAAATATTTATATGAAGAATATCGTATGCAAAGGCGCTGACCGTGCTATCCTGTTCCAGGGATTACCGGAGATGACATTGAAAGGTATTTACCTTGAAGACGCCACCATTGAATCACGTACAGGCATTTTCTGTAAAGATTCCGAGCATATAAATATGAAAAATGTGCATATCTGTTCAAAAGAATTGCCGGTTATGGATATCAGGAATGCTTCGGATATTGTCATAAACAACCTCTCATGCGGGGATGTGACCGGAACGCTTTTTAACATTACAGGTGAAAAAACAAATCACATACAATATATGAATTCACCCTTCAAACAGGGTGATATGAAAATCGGATCCGAAGTAAAACCCGGTGCTGTGCTGTTGAATTAAAAAGAATATGTTTAGCAGATAAAAGATATATAATTATCTACTCCTTTCCTTTTGCGGAATTTCGTTTGGATATCGGGATTCCCGGACTTTTTCGCTAAATTCTAAAAACAATTTTATGAAACAATCTTTTATTGTATTCCTGTTGCTCCTCGTGATGGCTCAATCTTCCATGGCTCAGGATTTGAAACTTTGGTACGATAAACCGGCCAAATATTGGGTAGAAGCTTTACCACTTGGCAATGGCAGGTTAGGTGCAATGGTATATGGTATTCCTGAAAGCGATACTATTCAGCTTAATGAAAACACTTTTTGGTCAGGCAGTCCTTATCAGAATGTAAATAAAAATGCAAAAGCTCAACTCCCTGTCATCCGTCAGTATATTAACGAGGGCAATTATGCGGAAGCACAGAAACTGGCTATTGACAATATCATTGCAGATCGTGCCATAACATCCCATGGCCAGGTGTACGAATCAATCGGAAATCTGGTCTTAACGTTTCCCGGGCACGAAAACAAAACCAATTATTATAGGGAACTCGATTTGTCCAAAGCTGTTGCATTAACAAGATATACTGTCGATGGTGTGGAATTTACGCGGGAAACATTTACTTCTTTCACCGATCAGCTTGTTATAGTCAGGATAACGGCCAATCAGAAGGGGAAAATAAATTTCACGACCTCTTTCAAAGGGCCGTTGAAGTCCAATATGGTCAAGGTACTTCCTTCTATTCCGGATGGCAGGAATGATTTATTGGTTGTAACCGGAAGTTGTGCCAGGCCTGCAGAAGAAAACATTCCCAATAAGCTCAATTTTTATACGCTCATTAAAGTAGTGGCAGAAGGAGGCCTTCAGAAAGCAGGTGAAAATTCGATAAAGGTGTCGGGTGCCGATGTAGCCACCATTTACATTTCAATTGCCACAAATTTTAAAGATTATAAAGACATCAGCGATAACGCAGAATTAAAAGCAAAAGCTTATCTCGACAGATTCTCCAAAGAATACAATACAGCCAAAGCAGATCATTCATCGTTTTATCAAAAGTTATTTAACAGGGTATCGTTCACGTTACCCGAAACCTCCCAGGCTAAAAAACCGACCGATAAACGTTTGGCGGAGTTTTCAACGTCTGATGATCCATCGCTTGTTGCTTTGTATTTCCAGTTTGGACGTTATCTCTTAATCAGTAGTTCTCAACCGGGAGGGCAACCCGCCAATTTACAGGGAATATGGAATCCGGATGCAGGACAATATCCTGCATGGGATGGTAAATATACCACGAACATCAATGTGGAGATGAATTACTGGCCGGCTGAGGTTACCAATCTCAGCGAATGTCATGATCCGTTTATTCAATTGATAAAAGATGTTAGTGTAACAGGTAAAGAAACAGCTTCGGAGATGTATGGCTGTAGGGGATGGGCACTCCATCATAACACAGATATTTGGCGCATGACAGGAGCTGTTGACAGAGTAGCCTGTGGCGTATGGCCCACATGCAATGCATGGTTTTGTTCCGATTTATGGGAGAAATATCGGTTTTCCGGCAACGTGCAATATCTAAAAGAGATTTATCCAATCCTGAAAAGTGCTTCGGAATTTTATGTTGATTTCCTGGTAAAAGATCCTAAAACCGGATATATGGTTGTTTCTCCTTCCAATTCTCCTGAGAATACACCCGGCCTGCAATCCTATAAAGCTACAAAGCCGGATGGAACTGAATACACAGAAAGATGTGCCATATTTAGTGGTATTACCATGGATAACCAGATGGTATTTGACTTATTCAGTAATACTATTTTAGCTGCAAAAGAACTTGGAGTAGACCATTCGTTCATTGATACCATTTCCACATTAAGAGGAAAATTACCTCCGATGCAAATTGGGAAATACGGACAGTTGCAGGAATGGATGGAAGACTGGGATCGAAAAGTATCTGGACACAGACATGTCTCTCATTTATGGGGAATGTTTCCCGGTAATGAAATATCTATATATTCACAACCGGCATTGTTCGAAGCTGCACGTAACTCTTTAATAGGACGTGGCGATGCCAGCCGCGGATGGTCAATGGGTTGGAAAGTCTGTTTGTGGGCACGTTTTCTGGATGGTAATCATGCCTATCAATTAATTAAAAATCAATTAAAGCTTAAAGATTCGCAGGCTACCATCAGAGACCCTGATGGCGGAACGTATGCCAATATGTTTGATGCCCACCCACCTTTTCAGATCGATGGTAATTTCGGCTGTACTGCAGGCATAGCGGAAATGCTTCTACAAAGTCATGACGGTACTGTTCATTTGTTACCTGCATTGCCTGATGCATGGCCAAAGGGTATAATCAAAGGACTCCGGG
>DATBXH010000342.1:0-4214 GCA_036514375.1 Bacteroidales bacterium
AGTCAACCTATATTGGGATTTAATTCATACAAATGGCAATTAAAAACAGCTCCTATCCTATACGAAAAAGCTGAAAGGGACTATGTACAATCAGTAGAAACTATTGCAATACAATTGGTAGGATACTATTTTGATTTATTAACAGCTCAGTTAAAGCTGAAAGCAGCTGTCATCAATTTAGCCAATGCCGATACTTTTTATAGTATCGGTACTAAACGGCGGGAGTTAGGAAGTTTGACACTGGTGGACGTTCAAAATTTAAAGGTAGCTGAACTCAATGCAAAAAATGAGTTTGCTGAAGCTCAGAAAGAATTGAAAATTGCAGAACTTGCATTCAATTCCTTTTTAAGGATTGATGAGCATAGCATTGTTGAGCTTGAAATACCGGAAAAGATCATTCCTGGTAAAATTTCATGTGATACGGCATTTCAGATTGGTGAGGAGAACAATCCGTTACTTTTGGGATATAAAGAACAATTAATAGAGTCAGCAAGTGATCTTGAACAAACTAAAAGAAGCAGCTTATTGAATTCAACTTTGACGTTAAGTTATGGATTAAATCAGCAAAGTTCTACCTTGCCTGGCTCGTATCACAATCCAATGGATAAGCAACAGGCAAGTATTGATTTTTCGATGCCAATTTTAGGTTGGGGTCAAAGACGAGAAAAAATAAATATTGCCCGTAAAAATTTTGAAAATAGTCAAATTTCTATTCAACAGGCAATTATTAATTTTAGGCAGCAATTAATTACTACAGTTATCAATTGCAATATGCAGAAAGATATAATAATTAGTGCAGTAGAGACTAAGGAAGCTGCCCAGATGGCATTTGACCTTACAAAACAGCTTTTTATTATTGGGAAAGCGGATATTTATAGTTTAAACATTGCCCAAAAACAATTGCAACTGTCACGATTAGCTTGTATTGATGCATATCGAAACTATTGGACATATTACTATACATTGCGGCAACTAACCTTGTTTGATTTTGATAAAAATTTACCACTCTCCGTTGATTTTGAAAAAATTATAGAATCGGATAATTACATTAAATTGTTTTAATGATAAGAACAAATAATAACCATCACGTTGTATCAGAGTCGATAATATATTTTATCAGTCCAAATCGATTCTTTATTTTTAGTTTTCGGAAAATATTTTTCAGATGAGTATTAATAGTATTAACACTCGATTGTTTTGTAGTTGCGATTTCCTGGGAAGTAAATCCTAGTAAAACCAAGCCGATTATTTCTATTTCAGTACTTGTTAAAAGCCTTTTTTCCGGAATATTGTTATGTGTTTTCTTGTATGTAACAAGTTCATTAATCAGTTGGTAGTTAAAATATTTATTACCGGAAACCGTCGCATTAAAGGCTTCAATGAAATCATGCTTTTCGCATGAACTAGGTATACAGCTAATATTTTCGTAATCAACTATTTTGAATAGATCATCGTGAAAAAAATGTTCATTCACAATAATGAGCATCTTTATGGCAGGAACAATTTTTTTTATATCCAAGACCTCTATGACACTCCCCAAATCAAATGATTCAATGTCAATAATTAATATATGAACAGTTGATAACATTATTTTCTTATGCAATTCTTCCTTATTTATAACCGTATCTATCGTAATTTGGGGATATGAATTGTAAGAAAGTATATTGAGGATCCCTTCTTGAATCAAGAACTGATTAGTAGCTATTATTAAACTTAAATTCTTAGCGATACTCATTAGGGTTCATTAGTCTTAGATTTATTAATTAAATTATGTTATAAATGTATGAGATTTTTTTAAAACGGAGAGAGTGAACATTTTATTATGTTAAAAACCTGTTTAAAAATTGATTTTGACTGTTAATAAAGGAACCGGTAATTGTCGGTAAATAACTAAAAACCATAGATATGTACTCTACCAATTTAACTGACCCGCCTGATCGGACAGCTGGTTTCCGATACGAAGTTATAAATGGTAGAAATACATCAGGCCATTTCTACAAATTTTTTCGTTTAGTCTGTAACTTCTTCTATGTTACTTAAGAATTCATGTTTTTGATCTGCGAATTATCGGGTTTTTCCTGCGAATTCTTTTTTGGAGCCTGTGAATTAGAAGATATTTGGTAATAATTCGTTCATCCCGTCCGGAAAATAGTAACAAACTTCTGCAAATTCTTAAATCCGGGCTAAGAATTCGTGGCTTTTCTCTACTAATTCTTAGACTTGATCTACTAATTAGTAGACTTAACCTACTAATTAGTAGAGTTGATCTGCTAATTAGTAGACTTCGGCTAAAACATCTTAGACTTGATCTGCTAATTCGTAGCTTTTCTCTGCTAATTCTTAGACTTGATTCACTAATTAGTAGACTTCAGCTACAAATTAGTAGACTTGATCTACTAATTCTTAGACTTTGGCTAAAACTTCTTAGATGATGGCTACAAATTCTCAGATATTTTCTCTAATTTCTTAGCCTTTTTCTACAAATTCTCGAATTTTTTAAGTCGGCTGACCGTTCAGGGAGTTTGGAAAATCAGGAGGAAAGATGAATAAATGATTGTGATTGGATTTCCGGAATGATGTTACAATACCCTCAGGGTTCTGAGTCCTGTGTAAAATATGCCTGGTAAAATCCCCCTTCCCCTCATGAATCAAGGGGAAGGGAAGATCTAACTAACTACTAACTACTATCTACCAAACTAACTAGTATCCCGGGTTATTGGGGAGTAAATTTTTATTGATAGTAATATCTGCCTGCGGAATTGGCCATAGCCATCCCTTGGCTGCATCAAATGTCCTTGTAGCAATTTTTATCTGTGAAAATACCCAGTTTGCAGGGGTTGTCGGATCGGACAATTTCGATTTATCATAACCATAAACATCATGCACCAACGAAACATCCTGCCAACGCAGCATATCGGCGTACCGGGTTCCTTCCATCGCTAATTCGACCCTTCTTTCATGTCGTAATATTTGACGAAGTTGAGTTTGATTAAGACCGGTGCCTTCAACAGATTCAACGGTAGGCATACTCACTCTGGCACGTACTTTATCAATCAGGTCATAGATCTCCTGATCTGTGCTGCCGGATTCAATAAGTGCTTCCGCACGCATCAGGCAGACATCTGCATATCGCATCAAAATAGTATTTAAGGTACTTGTATTTACGTCGGGAACTCCATACTCAGCATACTTACGTGGTTTGGCACCACAGGGATATTCATTATAACTGGCAGGTATAAAAGTGGCTGTGCCATATGTTGATCCCGGTAACACAATTGTCGCAGCTAACCTTGGGTCTCTGTTTGTATAGGGATCCTGATCGTTATAACCGGAAGTAGCATCTGTAATAGGTTTACCATTGGTCATGTAATACGAATTAATCAGATCGGCTGTCATGTTCGATGTTTGCCAGGTACCAAGAACAAACGGCTCAGCAGGCCAAGGTTGACTTTGCGATGTAGTATACTGAATATCAAAAATTACTTCAATATTGTCCTCATGAGCCTCTGTGAAAAGATCAGCATAATTGGGATAAAAATCATAAACTTTTAAATCCATCACATCTTTTGCTGCCTGTGCGGCATCCGACCACCTTTGATTATAAAGTAATATCTTTGCTTTATAAGCAAGTGCAGCCCCTTTGGTAGCACGTCCTACATTTGAACCGGAATAGGAGGTGGGAAGAACACTTGCAGCGTCCGTAAGGTCGGTAAGAACCTGAGCAAACACGTCACTCTTGGCTGTTCTTGATACATACGCATCGGCCAGTGTCTGAACTTTCGTAATAAGCGGTACATCGCCAAAGTAAGTAATTAAATCAGCATATGCATATCCCCTCAGGAATTTAGCTTCCGCCGTCATCTGGGTTTTAACTGCATCGCTCACTGAGGCAGTAGCTATATCCTGCATAAACTCATTAGCTCTGGCAATAATTTTATAATCCATTGTCCATTTTGCATTCGGAGCCCAGCTGTTTGAGTTGGTACTCCACGAGCCAACTTCGTTTGAACCTTGCCAGGCAGCCTGGCAATAACCGTTATCGGACATAAATTCGAACTGATAAAAATGTGTTGGAGTTGCATTAGGCTGAAGGGCATTATAAATACCCATCAGTGCCATCATACACTGTGATTCATTTTGATAGAACGTTGAGGGAGACAACTGATCTTTCGGCGTTTTATCCAGCAGATCTTTCGAACAACCAAATAAAACAG
>DATBXH010000343.1:0-2856 GCA_036514375.1 Bacteroidales bacterium
ATTTCCCAAATTCTTTTGTTTAACCGTGAATTGTTTAAAACATCAGATCATTTTTTAATATATGATCAAAACCTAAACCGGTTTAGAACGTATCAATAATAAATTTTCTATCAATCGTCCTAATTTGTTGTTGCTGGAATACCCAATTAATCTTAACCAAAGTGATGCACCTTTATGAAAATTCTAAAAATGGTGTTTAAGACAACAATAATCTCGCTTACTGCCTGGCTATCCAAAAAAAGTGTTAGCATTCTCTTACTATTTATAAATTGCCCATTTACGATCTTCTCTCAACCCGACTATCTTCAATTCGATAAGTTAAACAACGAACTTTCTGCCAATATTGTCAATTGTATTTACCAGGATTCCAGGGGATGGATGTGGTTCAGCACAAGCCAGGGTTTAAATAAGTTCGACGGGATTAATGTTACCACTTACAAAAATAATCCTGAAGATAGCACCAATCTTGTAGGAAACCTTGTACGGTTTATTTACGAAGATAGTAAAGGACAATTATGGATTGGCACCGAAACAGGTGGATTAAACTTACTTAACCGCGGAACTGAAAAATTTACCTTCTATCCCGAGCTCGATAAAAATGGAAAAAAAATATTCTATTTTGCAAATTCCATTGCTGAAACTAAAACAGGTGACCTTTGGATAGGAACCAATATGGGCCTCAAGAAACTGGACAGATCATCGGGAAAATTCCAAACTTTTACAAACAATCCTGACAAAAACAATTCACTGTGCGATAATTATATAAAAAAGACATATATTGATCGTAGCGGAAAAATCTGGCTGGGTACAAGACAAGGCTTAGATTGTTTTAATCCCGTCGCTCAATATTTTGATCATATCCCAATTTTCGATAAAGGTGATGCAGACCAATCAATTTGCGAAATATTTGAGGATTATGAAGGGAAAATCTGGGTTGGTACGTATGCTAAAGGAATTTATATAATTGATCCTCGAAGTAAAAATTTCCGTCAGCTAATTCCTGATAAAAATAATGAGTACAGCTTTACCGTAAGATCGATCCTCCAGGATAAAAACGGAGATTATTGGATTGGAACCAGAGCAGGGTTGTATATTTATTCAGGGAAGACCAATCGATTCTCTCACTTTGAGCATGATGAGAAAAATCCGTTTAGTTTATGTCATAATTCAATCTTAAGCCTTTTTCTGGATAACAAAAACGACATCTGGATTGGGACCCGGGGAGGTATTAGTTATTTAATTAACGAAAAGCAAATATTCCGGCATTACAGCGCGTATCCAAACGATAACAAATACTTAAATAATAGTGATATATATGCCTTTTGGTACGGTACCGACAAAAGCATCTGGGTGGGAACTGATTTTGGAGGCATAAACATACTTGATGTTAAAAAACAAACATTCAGATATATTTCGGAGAATAAGAATATAGCGAACGGGATATCAAGCAACTCCATTAAATCAATGGTCGAGGATGGTAAGGGCAACTTATGGGTTGGTACATACCTGGGTGGTATAAACGTTTACAATCTTAAAACAGGGAACATTATTCATTATAAGAATGATCCGAAAGACTCAGGAAGTATTATAGACAACCGAATCTGGGCAATCTGTAAGGATAATGATGGTATCATCTGGGTAGGCACGGGTAAAGGAGTTGACAGATATAATGCTCAAACAAATAAATTCATCCACTACCAAAATAAATTTACAAATAGGCAGATAGATTGGATTTCAAAGGATTCACAGGGAGACCTTTGGATCGGAACCAATCCTGATATCTTTGTTTTTAACAGTAAGACCAATTCAATACAGAAATTTACAATAAATGCGAGAACGCGGGCTTTTTGCGAGGACCAACGTCATCGCATATGGTTGTGTACCGGCACAAAAGGTATATTGCAGTTCGATCGGAGCGCAGGAACGATAAAGAAATACTACGATGAGCAAACCGGTATTGCCAGCAACAGCACCTTTTCTATTGTTGAGGACAACCAGGAAACATTATGGGTTGGAACCGCAAATGGGCTATCAAGATTTTATCCTGATCAGGAGAGATTCAGAAATTTTTTGCCTGAAGATGGGACTTTAATAAGGCATTACAACTATGGAGCCGGCTATAAATTACCATCCGGTGAATTGCTTTTCGGAGGTTTCAATGGTTTTATCCTTTTCAATCCAAAAAACATCTCAGACAATATATACCTTCCGCCGGTTGTCTTTACCGATTTCAGGATCTTCAACAAATCCCTTTCCATCAATTCCGGAAATTCGCCTCTCTCCAGGCATATCAGTGAAATGCATCGTGTTGTACTGAAATACAATCAAAATTTTATCTCCATTAAGTATATTGCTCTTAATTACAGCTCTCCCGGTAAAAACCGGTATGCATACAAAATGGACGGAGTTGACAAGGATTGGAATTATGTGGGCGATAAACGGGAAGCTATTTATACTAGTCTGCAACCCGGTCTTTATAAATTTACAGTAAAGGCATCAAATAAAGATAATCAATGGAATCAGGTTGGTACATCTCTTGAAATACAGATTATTCCGCCATTTTATAAAACATGGTTCTTTAGGATCGCTTTCATCTTAATTATTGGGCTGTTAATCAGTTTGACAGTATATATCAGAATGCGATCAATAAAAGATCAAAATATTCTGCTGGAACACATGGTGAGTGAAAAAACACATGACTTACAGCAACTGGCTATTGAACTGGAAGAAAGCCAGTCGGAAATTATGACCCAAAATGAAGAAATTGAAAAACAGAACGAGTCTTTAAAAGATTTAAATCTACAAGTAAACAGACAGAACGAAGAACTGAAAACATATGCAAACAAACTCGAAGAA
>DATBXH010000344.1:0-8404 GCA_036514375.1 Bacteroidales bacterium
GATTGCGACAAGAACAACATCAAAGGGCCATTCCACGTCAAAAAGGGAAAAGAATTCAAACTCAACGGCTCCGGTAGGATATGCTACCGGCGCGAAACCCATATTGGCAAGAATAAAGACGAATGGGGACCGTGGATGAAAGCCACGAGCAAATATAACGACGGTAGAGAGGAAAAGATAACCATACATTAATATTAAAGCATATTAATGGCACATAAGGCCCCGACAATATCTATCCTTGTTAACCGTATGACATTCGATATTCCGAACCAATGATAAACCGCCTTTCATGCCTGAGTCTGTTGTTCCTTCTCCTGATTGGATGTAAAAAACCTGCTCCGCAAAGGGCTTTTTATTACTGGAAAACTACCTTTCACCCGTCTGCCTCAGAAGAAAAATACCTCACGGATCTTAAAGTTCATAAGATTTATCTGCGTTTGTTCGATGTCGAATGGGATGAGTCCAAAGGCAAAGCTATGCCTGTGGGCAAAATCAGTTTTAATGACAAACCTGCTTTAAAGTTGGAGTTTGTTCCTGTGGTATATATAGTAAACAAGACATTGCAAGAAACATCACCAGGTGCTATTCCCGATCTTGCTCTCAAGATTCTGGGACTGACCCAGAACCTGACGCAAACCAACTACATTCAGTTCAAAGAACTTCAACTGGATTGCGACTGGACAGAATCCACACGCGAAAAGTATTTCCTGTTTCTGAACACTTTGAAAGCAGAGCTTGCCAAAAACCATCAAACGCTTTCAGCTACCATTCGCTTACATCAGATTAAGTATGCTGTGCTTACCGGAATCCCGCCGGTTCATCGAGGTATGTTGATGTATTACAATATGGGTAAGATCGATGCTTTATCGCCTAAAAACTCGATTTATAATAATGAGGATGCTTCGAAATACGTGGAATATATTCGTAAATATCCGTTGCCATTGGATGTGGCATTACCTGCTTTTTCATGGGGCGTTCACATTAGGGGAAATAAGGTGATTGATTTATTGAATAACATGACACCTGCCGATTTTAAAAATAATGCTAATTTTATCCGGGCTGACAGCTTGCAACTTACGGTTGATTCTTCCTGCTTTTTCAGAGGTTTTTATTTTATGCGGAACGACCACATTAAATTCGAAGACGTTTCTCCGGAGATGTGCTTGCAGGCGGCTCAGCAACTGACCCATAAATTAGAGGGAAAACCTGGTTCAGTGGCTATCTTTCACCTTGACTCTTTAATAATTACCAGATATGAAGAAAAAAAGCTTGAAGAAATTTTTGATTCCTTCCGTTAGTGCTGCACTCATAATGATTACCGGCATCATCCTGGCTTGTGCCGATTTTGATTATGCGGATTTCTACACTTCATTTTTTGCTCCCGAAACAAGCCACATCAAAGAAGCCAAGCCTTTTTTCAGGTCGCTCAATAAATTCTATGGCGATGAACGGTTTGAGACCACAAAAAACAACTTCGATTCCATTAATATTGTGGAATGGCGTGACTTTTTCGGAGGAAAAATCTCCCGGGCGGACATGAAATTCCTGGTTTACCAGAGCCGTATCGGAGAAATCGATTCCCTCATCTTCTACCTGAAGGACAATAAATTTCCTGCCCTGTCCTATTTGCGCTATAATTCATTATATTCCATAACTGACAAGGCGGTTGCCAAAGAGTTTCTTTATTATTTAGGATTTGCCAAACGCTGCGAGCCTTTTGCAACCTATACTCCCGAATGGTGGGATAACGATGCAAAATCCAAAGACCCCAGAAACAACACTGTACCGATGCTCAAGTTCATCGAAGGAGGGTCTAAAGCCCTGGCTAATGTAAAGTCTGATTTTATACGCCAGCGTTATATTTTCCAAATCACCAGACTTTACTTTAATGCAGGAGAATATAGTAATTGCGTGACTTACTACAATGCACATGCCGATGCTTTTACAACTGAAAACACCGTAAAATACAGAACGATGGGGTATGCAGCCGGCGCTTATTATCAGCTAAAAAATTACAGCCAGGCAAATTACCTGTATGCTTTGGCTTACGATAAATGCAGTGAGATGAAAATATCATCTTTCCTGAGTTTTCATCCGCAGGAAGAATCAGATTGGGACGGATCCCTGCAATTAGCTAAAAATACCCGCGAGAAAGAAGCCCTCTGGCATTTGCTTGGTATTTACGCCGATCCGCTCCGGGCTATGAAGGAGATATACAAAATGGATCCCAAGTCGGATCTCCTTGATGTGCTCCTGGTCAGAGCCGTAAATATTGCGGAAGAAAGCTTTCTTCCGGGTCAGGGTTATTTCTCCGAGAAAAAGGATTCAGGATATGTCATAAAATCGAAGGAAGTTGATAACGAGTTGCTTTCATTCCTCAGTGCTATAGCAGATAAAAAGAATACAAACAAGCCTTATCTGTGGGATCTTACGACGGGATACCTTTACATAGCTGCTAACGACTTCAAACAAGGAGAGAAATATCTTAAAAACGCCGAGAAAGAAGCCAGGGAAGATGCATTAGTCTCAGAGCAGATAAGGGCTTTTAGACTTGTCAGCAAAATTGAACAATACGGTAAACCCACCGAACAAGAGGAAGCAGAGCTTGCACGGGAATTGAAGTGGCTACGGGACGGCAAACACGAGGAAGGTTTGCGATATAACGAAATTTGCAGTTGGGCATTACATAGGTTATCTGAAAAATACAGGACATTCGAAAATACTGTTAAAGCACAGTGCCTTGATTATACAGTAGACAAGGAGTTCTATAACGATCAGGATAAGATGAGTGCTTTGATTTCTCTTATGGACAAGCCTACCAAATCGGAATTTGAACGATTCATTTTAACCGTGCACCCATACTCACGTGCAGATTTATTTGAATATCAGGCTATCGATCTCATCTACCAATATAAATTTCGTGAGGCCCTGGATATGTTCGATCAGTGCAAAGGCTCCGGTGATGGCAAGCTTTTGGCAGATCCATTCATCATCCATATTAACGACTGCCATGATTGCGACCATCAATCAGGCGTTGGAGACGGATATACGAAGTATTCCTTTGTAAAACGCATGACCGAACTTCAGGAATTTTCTTCCGGTGACTCCAAAAAACTGGCTCAAAACTATTTCCAGCTTGCTAATGGGTTGTATAATATGACCTACTTTGGAAACGCAAGATTAGTATATGATACAAAGCTGATAGATCACTATACAGTAGATTTTGATTACGACACAGATCGCAAACAATTAATGGATGCCATTTATAACTGCACCAAAGCAGAAGAATATTACCGTAAAGCCATGGAATTATCCATAGATAACGAATTCAAAGCAAAATGCTGTTTTATGGCTGCCAAATGTGAGCAAAATGCTTACTATTGTTCTTCTGCCTTCAATTATAAGATGCCGGTGCACTCAGGAAAGTATTTTAAACAATTACAGGAGAACTTTCCCAAAACCAGTTATTACAGGGAAGTACTTAAAGAATGCGGCTATTTTAGTATTTACCAAACGCAATGGATGTTAAAGCATCCGAAATAAAGATTACAATTGGAGGGAACATCTTAAAAGCAGGAGCTTTTTCCCTGTAAGTCAGCACTTCCATCCCTTTGGATGGAGTTCCTATCCATAAGGATGAAGGTTCTATCCAACTAGTTCGAACTTCTATCCAGCTAGTTTGAAGTTCTATCCAACTAGTTTGAACTTCCATCTAACTAGTTTGAAGTTCTGTCCAACTAGTTTGAACTTCCATCTAGCTAATTTGAACTCCTATCCAACTAATTTGGACTACCATCCAACTACTTTGAACTCCTGTCCAACTGGTTTAAAGTTCTATCCAACTAGTTCGAACTCCTATCCAACTAGATCAAAGTTCTATCCAACTAGTTGGAAGTTCCATCCGGCTGGTTAGAAGTTTTAGCGTAAATCTTTCGGCTATATTTTCTTCTCCCTTAAAATAATTACAAAAAACCAGTTACCTCATCTTTGAAAGCTTCTCTTTTTGGACCTCATCCGCATTTTCGATCTTTTCCTGGATAGTATTTTCCAAGCATTTAGGGCAAAGGCAGCCAGCCGATGCTTTCATGGGCATGATATTTGGCAACTTGCTGCACCAGCAATTTTCGGAAAAGCAGGAAAAAACCTGCCCGCAATTTGGACAAGTCTTCTTTCTTTCCACAATTTGAGAAACGTTTGACATAACTAATTTTATCGGATATCAAGGACTTCTCAAAAGTCAGGAATTGAGCGTAGTCTGGAGACTACGCTCAGCGCTCCGACTTATTGTACAAAGCTATACACTCGGTTATAAGACTTTTGAGTCAGCCTTGGCAATTTAATATTGTTTTTTACAAAGGAATATTTCCGTGTTTTTTAGGAGGATCGGTTACCTTTTTGTTCCGTGTTAATTCCAATGCCTCAAAGAGTTTCAGACGTGTTTCCTTCGGGTAAATAATTTCGTCCACGTATCCAAGTTCAGCCGCTTTAAACGGATTGGCAAACAAATGACGGTATTCATCTACCTTTTTGGTACGATCCTCTTCGGTTTTTACCTTATTGCGGTAAAGAATATTTACCGCGCCTTCCGGTCCCATCACCGCAATTTCGGCAGTCGGATAAGCGTAGTTTACATCCGCACCGATGTGCTTGCTGGCCATCACGTCGTATGCCCCACCATAAGCTTTGCGGGTAATCACCGTAATCTTAGGAACAGTAGCTTCGGAATAAGCGTATAATAACTTGGCTCCGTGGCGAATAATTCCGCCATATTCCTGTGTGGTACCCGGCAGGAATCCTGGCACGTCTACAAAAGTGATGATAGGAATATTAAATGCATCGCAGAAACGAACGAAACGTGCACCTTTTGTGGACGAATCGATATCGAGTACACCAGCAAGCATAGCCGGCTGGTTTCCGACAATACCAACGGCAAAACCACCTATACGGGCAAAACCAATCAGTATATTTGGTGCAAAATATGATTGAAGTTCAAAGAAATGGCCATCGTCAACCACCGATGTAATAATCTCCTTCATATCGTATGGTTTGTTCGGATCGACTGGTACAATAGTTTGAAGTGATTCTATCTCGCGATGTACATCATCCGAAGTAGGTTTGAAAGGAGGATCCTCCATGTTATTCGACGGCAAATAGCCAAACAACTCACGAAGGGTAAGCATCGCATGTTCATCATCGTTTGCAAGTAAGTGGGCAACACCACTGCGGGAGTTATGAGTCATAGCACCGCCAAGGGCCTCTTTGGTAACTTCCTCGTGGGTTACGGTTTTCACCACCTCGGGTCCGGTAACAAACATATAACTGTTATCCTGCACCATCAGGATAAAATCAGTTAATGCTGGCGAATAAACAGCTCCCCCGGCACAGGGACCAAGGATGGCGGAAATTTGCGGAATTACACCTGATGCTTTCACATTCAGGTGAAAAATATCGGCGTAACCTGCTAAGCTTTCCACACCTTCCTGAATACGGGCTCCACCGGAGTCATTTAATCCGATAACCGGGGCACCCATCCTGAGGGCCATCTGCATTACCTTCACTACTTTGTCGGCATTGGCACGACTCATGGTGCCACCAAATACTGTAAAATCCTGGGCAAAAACAAAAACCAATCTGCCGTCTATTTTACCGTAACCGGTCACCATACCATCGCCAGGAATCTTTTTTTCAGCCATTCCAAAATCGATGGAACGGTGAACTACCAGTTTATCAAGTTCCACAAACGTGCCCGGGTCAAACAGATCATTGATTCGTTCGCGGGCTGTCTTTTTCCCTTCGCTGTGTTGTTTTCCAATTTTATCAAGTCCGCCTCCTAATTCGGCAGATTTGATTCTTTCATTTAATTCGTCGTACTTTTCCTCTATAGTATGCATTATCTGGACATTTTAATTGAGATATTCAAAGTAATTTTTTGGGAATAATCGGTAAAGACGCTGGTTCTGTAAATCTAACCGGAACTGTTTGAAAGTCTTTCCTCAGGGGCACAATGATAGACAAAAAAGTTCAGACTTCATATGTCAAAATACCTTCCTCAGACATTCGAAAGAATTGCCAACATGTAATCAAATTTTCCATCCTCTTACTTAACCTTTTTAATCTACTAAAAATATGCATGATACGAAGAGTGTCCGGGAAAAACTTTTGTCTGTTTAGAATATCATATTTTAAAACATACAAAATATTGTGTTATTTAAATAACAATTTTGTAAACTATGGGCCCTCAATTGCTTGAATTCTTTACTCATTGATATTCAATTATAAGTTTAGAGTCCGGATGTCCTACAACACAAACACGATAGATTTTTGTGTTATTGTAATAACATTAAATGGAAACCACTAATTTTGTAACGTATAATAATTAAAATTTCAAAACATTAAAATAAATTATTAAAAGCCTTATGAAGAAGTTTGTAATAACAGTTAATGGCCAACCGTACGATGTAGAAGTAGAAGAAGTTAAAACAGTTAGAAACACAAAGCCTTCCACGACTCAGTCAGTTAGCTCAACACAAGTATCAGCAGCCAAAACGGCCACAGCACCTGCCTCATCTGCAACAGGTTCATCAAAAATCAATTCACCGATGCCCGGCAGTATCTTAAAAATCAACGTTAACAAAGGTGACACAGTAAAACGCGGGCAATCCTTGTTAATCCTTGAAGCCATGAAGATGGAAAACGACATCAAGGCTCCTGCAGACGGTAAAGTTATCGACGTAAAAGTCAGCCAGGGTGATTGCGTGACACTCGGGCAAACTCTTATTGAAGTTGCGTAAATAACCGTCTAGTCTTAGGAAAATGTCGAAGATTAAAATTACGGAAACCGTATTACGGGATGCCCATCAGTCCCTCATTGCCACGCGTATGAGGATTGAGGACATGGTTCCCATTATCGAGAAGCTCGATAATATCGGTTACCACTCCCTGGAAGCTTGGGGAGGCGCAACATTCGATGCCTGCCTTCGTTTCTTAAACGAAGATCCATGGCAACGCTTGAGAACGATCAGGAGCAAGGCAAAAAAAACAAAACTGCAAATGCTCCTGCGAGGTCAGAACCTTTTAGGGTATAAACATTACGCTGATGACGTAGTGGAATACTTTGTGCAGAAAGCCGTAGCCAATGGTATGGATATCATCAGGATATTCGATGCACTGAATGACCCGAGAAACGTTGAAAAGTCAATTAAAGCCTGCAAAAAAGAAGGAGGACATGCACAGGCTACCGTCTGTTATACTACCAGTCCGGCCCATACACTGGAATTGTTTGTAAAAGATGCTAAACTGCTTGAATCAATGGGTGCAGATTCACTCTGCATCAAAGATATGGCAGGTCTTTTAACTCCCTATGCAGCTTATGATCTGGTGAAAGCTATCCGTGAAAGTGTAAAGATTCCTTTGGCATTGCACACACATTACACCAGTGGTGTGGCATCCATGACCTACCTGAAAGCTATTGAAGCAGGGATAGATATCGTAGACTGTGCTATTTCACCGATGTCGATGGGAACATCACAACCACCGACAGAACCATTGGTAGCATCGCTACAGGGAACCAAGTATGACACAGGTCTCGATCTTTCCAAATTAAGCGAAATCGCCGAATACTTCAGACCGTTGCGTGAGGAATATATCAAAAGTGGCTTGCTCGACCAGAAAGTACTTGGAGTTGATGTAAATGCTTTGATTTATCAGGTACCGGGTGGCATGCTTTCTAACTTAGTATCACAACTGAAACAGTCCGGTGCTTCCGATAAATTTGATGAAGTATTGAAAGAAGTTCCCCGTGTCCGGGAAGATTTTGGTTATCCACCATTAGTTACGCCGACAAGTCAGATCGTTGGTACACAGGCTGTATTCAATGTGCTGATGGGTGAACGTTATAAAATGGTTCCGAAAGAATCCAAAGCGCTTGTTAAAGGGGAATACGGAAAAACACCGGCTCCCATTTCCCAGGCTATTTACGATAAAATTTTAGGGGAGGAAAAGCCTATTACCTGCCGTCCGGCGGATCTTATTGCGCCCGAACTTGAATCAATCCGGGCGAAAATAAAAGACTACATGGAACAGGACGAAGATGTGCTGTCCTATGCACTTCTTCCACAGGTTGCCGAGACATTCTTTAAATTACGTAAAGAAGGATTTCCGGCTCCGGCTAAAGAAACACCGAAGGAAACTACGACAACAAAAGCTAAAAGCGGCGAAGATGTTGTAGTCGCCATCTCTGCAGCCGTTGCCGCCATTGGTGAGGAGGAAGGCGTTTTGTATGATATTGCCTCTATCCAACCGGCCGGAGTAAGTCCCTGGGTATTATCCGGACGAATGAAATTATAATACTCTTTATAGGAGGAAGACAAATGGCACGAAGTCACTGAGGTTTACCTTTGATTTT
>DATBXH010000345.1:0-3221 GCA_036514375.1 Bacteroidales bacterium
AAACAAAAGTCTTTTTTAATGCAGGATTTGTAGCCGATCGGCAACTGACCGATGCCGAAGAAACCATACTAAACCTGGTTTCGGACAAAAACTCAATATCTGTTCATGAAATTGCTAAAACCTACAAAAAGCGTGATCTGCTCAAGGTTATTAAAAACCTGGTCGACGCTGGAGCCCTTTATGTAGAGGAATCACTGTGGGACAGGCATAAAACCAAAACAGAAACCTATGTTGAACTTGCGCCTCACTTGTATCATGAAGCAGAACTGAAACCGGTTTTTGACAGCCTGGTAAAAGCTCCAAAACAATTGCAGTTGCTCGTGAAGTTTGTGCAGTTATCAGGGATATTTACATCAAAACCTGTGGAAGTAAGCAGGAAATCAATGTTAGCTGACGTCCCTTCGGGAAGTGAGGCACTGAAGACTTTAGAGAAAAAGGGAATATTCCGCTCTTACGAAAAAGAAATTTCTGGCCAACCCACTGCCGAACATCAGGATTCTGAACTAAAGCCATTGTCTCAGGGACAAACCAATGCCATTAACCGGATTAAAACATCCTTCGAAACCAAACAGGTAGTTCTTCTGCACGGATATACGGCAAGTGGGAAAACCGAACTATACATCCATCTCATTGAAGAGCAGTTGAAAGCAGGAAAACAAGTCCTGTATCTTTTGCCTGAAATCGCCCTCACTACACAAATCATCAATCGCCTAAAAGGAGCTTTTGGAGAAAAGGTCGGTATTTATCACTCCAAATTCTCCGATTCCGACCGAGTTAGGGTTTGGAAAGGGCTCATTGATGAAAAGATGCAGAAACGTTACCAGGTAATCCTGGGAGTCCGTTCTTCCGTATTTCTGCCCTTTGATAACCTTGGGCTGGTAATTGTAGATGAAGAACACGAAAATACATATAAACAGTTCGATCCTGCACCAAGGTATAACGCCCGTGATGCGGCTATTGTCCTTGCCCAAATGCACGATGCCAAAGTACTGTTGGGAACTGCAACCCCATCCATTGAATCGTATTATAATACGGAGCAGAGCAAGTACGGACTGGTCGAGCTATTCGAACGATTCAACAATGTGGAATTACCCGAAATATTGATCGTCAATACGGAGGAAGCAAGAGCAAAAAAACAGATGAGATCGCACTTCCACCCTGGCCTGCTGGAATTGATGAAAGATGCGCTCGACCTTGGCGAACAGGTTATCCTCTTTCAAAACAGGCGTGGTTATTCACCCTACTTTCAGTGCTCGGTTTGCCAGACAATCCCCAAATGCAAACATTGCGACGTCAGTCTTACCTACCACAAAAACATTGGGCAACTGGTATGCCACTATTGCGGATACAGTACCTCAAAAATCTCAACTTGCGAGGCATGCGGTTCAAACTCACTCACCATGCATGGGTTTGGTACTGAAAAAATTGAAGACGAACTTGCACTGTTCTTCCCGGGACGACGTATTGCCCGTATGGACCTGGATTCTACCCGTTCGCGAAAAGCATATGAGGAACTGATATCCGATTTCGAAAACCATGAACTTGATATCCTGGTGGGGACACAAATGGTTACCAAAGGACTGGATTTTGACAATGTTAGCTTGGTGGGAGTACTGGATGCCGATCACCTGCTGAACTTTCCTGATTTCAGAGCATTTGAGCGTAGTTTTCAGTTAATGTCTCAGGTAAGCGGACGTGCGGGACGGAAAAACAAACGCGGTAAAGTTATCATTCAGACCTCAGATCCCAGGAATTACATCATCGGAGATGTGATTAACAATGATTTTATTCATGCCTATAAAACGCAGCTCGACGAACGGCAGCACTATGGGTATCCCCCCTTTACCAAGCTGATTCAGCTTACTTTGAAGCATAAAAACCAGATGCTTCTGGACAATGCATCTGATTACCTTGCACAAAATCTCCGCAAAACATTTGGCACCCGTGTATTCGGACCGGAATACCCCATCATCAGCAGAATCAACAATTGGTATCAAAAGAATATCCTGTTAAAAATAGAGAGACAATCCTCATTAGTCAAAGCCAAAGAACTAATATTAAAAGATATCCGTCAACTTTCTGAGAACACAGACTTTCATTCCGTTGTTGTTCAACCGGACGTTGATCCGATGTAATAATTCTGCAAATTTCGTTTATCTTTGCGCATCCATTTAAAAACGAACCATTTTGAAAACTGATCTTGCTTCCGTTATAGAAGGCTTTTCCAAACACCGAGTCATGGTTATTGGTGATGTTATGATCGATTCTTACCTGTGGGGAAAAGTTGAGCGTATTTCGCCTGAAGCGCCTGTTCCTGTGGTTACCAGTACCAAAGAAGAGAACCGGATGGGTGGTGCAGCCAATGTTGCTTTGAATATACAATCGCTGGGAGCAACACCTATTCTTTGTTCTGTCGTTGGAAAGGATGAGAACGCAAAAACCTTTTACAATCTGCTTAAGGAAAAAGGAATGACAAGCAAAGGAATGCTCGAAGATCCCGAACGGATGACTACGGTAAAAACCCGTGTTATCAGCCAGCACCAGCATTTACTCAGGGTTGACAGGGAGACAGACAAGCCTTTGTCGCACGAAATGGAGAGAAAGTTTATAGCGCACATTATTTCTGTGCTTGCGGAGAATAATATCGGAGCTGTTATTTTTGAAGATTACGATAAAGGATCAATAACGCCGCATCTTATCAAATCGATTGTTGAGGAAGCCAACAAACGTAGCATTCCTACGCTGGTAGACCCCAAAAAGAGGAATTTCAATGCTTACCATGACGTTACCTTATTTAAGCCAAATTTTAAAGAACTCGTGGAAGGATTAAAAGTTGATGCCAGCAAAAACGAACCTGAGAGCTTACATGAGGCTGCGGATATACTTCACCAGAAAAGAGGTATCTCACTGGTCATGATTACCCTTTCGGAAGCAGGAGTTTATATCAGCAATCACAATGAATATAAGGTAATTCCCGCACATATCCGCGACATTGCGGACGTGTCAGGAGCAGGCGACACAGTAATAAGTGTGGCAAGCCTTTGTCTAGCGTCCGGATTAGACCCTTTCACAACTGCAGCCATATCCAATACTGCCGGAGGTCTGGTTTGCGAAAAGGTAGGGGTAGTTCCAATAGAAAAAGACATGTTAAAAGAAGAAGTGGTCAGGTTGAAGCTGTAGAATACAGAAACTCACCCCTGCCTGCTATCCTGCTTCCAAAT
>DATBXH010000346.1:0-6942 GCA_036514375.1 Bacteroidales bacterium
CCAATACCGCCCGATCCCGAAAATGTTTTGCTGTTTCCATCTTTCATCCGGATATCGATAAGAGAAGACAATCTTCCTCCGTATTGAGCAGGAATGTTGCCCTTATAGAATTCTACATTTTGCACGGCATCATTATTAAATACTGATAACAGATTGCCCAGATGGCTTGCATTGTAGACTGTAGCTTCGTCGAGTAGCATAAGATTTTGATCTCGGGCTCCGCCTCTTACACTCATTGCAGAAGCTCCTTCATCGCTGGTTTTAACACCCGGTAAAGTACCTAAGACCTTTAATAAATCTACTTCGCCAAACGCCATAGGAACTTGCTTAATTGTTTTACTTGAAAGAGAAACCGTACCCATTTCGGTTGAAGTCACATTATTCAGTGACCTGTTGGCAGTAACTTCCACTTCCTTTAAAAGCTGACCTTTTTCGAACATTTCAATGTTCAGGCGAACATCGGAATGCAGGTTTATTAAAGTGTCGACACTCTGAAAGCCCAAATAACTAAGGACAAGATTATAACTTCCGGGATTTAGGGAGATGGAATAAAACCCGTAGGAATTGGTTAAAACTCCTGAATTTGTATTCTTTACAGCAATGGTGACGCCAATAAGTGCTTCTCCGTTTTTGACATCCTTCACATAACCGCTGATGGTGTGCGTTTGGGCATAAAGTCCACATGTCCCCACCATAAAAGACAAAAGACAAACTACAATTGCTTTCTTAAACTTTTTCATTGCACAGGTGATTTGATTTTAGTTTTCCCTAAAGACATGGGAATTTTAAAAACCCTACCTGTTTAAAATGGATTTTTTAATTTCTATCCGGATGATGAAGTGCTCATTTCATTGTCTCGTTATCACAATCGTTTTTTCGTCCTTTTCGGAAACCTGGAAATATCCCAGCGCAGGCTTGTTAAACATACAAGGCGGATTTGTTTGATAGCCAATACTCGAAATATCCTCTCTCAAAATGTTATAGAATAATGAATTGTAGTATAAAAAAACATTCTTTGAAAGGGATAGAAGTTCAAGCTTTACCGTGTCCTTTTCCGCATAAGAGTCAGGCACATTAATGTCTGCATACGAGCTCAGGTACTTGTCTGTAAAATAGGCCAGTTTACGACCCCTGGTAATTAGAGAATCGTTTTTATAAACATTAAGCAGATAATATTTTTGAACGGTTTTATCTACCGGGCCCACATTAAAATATACGTAATAAACGGAATCTTTTCCTGAGCCTGGCATTAGCCTTGCATGCAAAGCATCGATACCGTTCATTCGGATAAGGGAGTCAGAAGCTTTGTAAAGTGTGGTATCGATGGTTACATTTAGTGTATACAATTTACCGGCTTCGGCAGCAAAAGGCTTACTTTCGTACCAACCATCTGTGGTATAATTATAAAAAACGGTATCTCCGGTATTTGAAGAAATAAAAACCAAAGCATGATCAACAGGAAGATCGGTTAACGTATCATTCAACGGAACTGTAAAACTCACCCTGGTCTTTTGAACTTCAGATTTATTCGTTAAAATACTTTCAATAACCGCCTGTTTAGCTGTTGCAGGAACATCGGGAAATTCGACTACCGATTGGCATCCGGCTAACATGATCAGCAATAAAAAAAGAATCCAATATTTTGACATCGTTAAAAGAAGCTAAATTCATACGAGAAAGCAGGAACAAACTGAAAGAAATACCAGCTTACCATGCTAAATTTCCTTTGTACATTGGGTTGACCATAATCTTCATTATTTAAATTACCATTTATGACATCCCGATAACTATACAGAAACGGGTTCTGGTGCCCGTAAACATTGTAAACCGAAAAGCTTAAACTATGTTTGTAATGTTTATGCTGTTTAAACCGTAACGTTAAGCCAACATCCAGACGATGATAGTCGGGCATCCGGTTGTTATCTATATTATTATCATTGAACAGAGGTACCGTAACACCCCGGATGGAATACTTTGCGATAGGATAGTTGTAAGGGCTACCGGACATAAACACCCATGAAGCAGATAAACTAACCTTTTTTGAGGCTTCGAACATAAGGCTGACCAATAGGTTGTGCCTTCTATCAAAATAAGGGCAATAATACCTGTTCTGATTCACACCTTCTTCCTTCGTTTCAACCTTAGACAAGGTATAGTTTAAAATGCCATTCAGCCTGCCGGTAAGTTTCCGTAAGGAGAACTCAATTCCATATGCCCGTGTCTGGCCTTTTATTGCCTGTGACTGATAATCGGTTCCCAGAAAAAGTTCTCCGCTGTAGTTAAACCTGTACTGCTGATACAGGTGTGAATAATATGGTTCTAAGGATAATTCAAATTCATCTTCATTAAACTGATGGAAGTACCCGGCAGAAAAATGATCGGCATATTGAGGTTTAATCTTATCGTCAACAAATAAGTACCGGTCAAACGGAATAAGGAAATTAAATACATTAGCTCCCTGATTGAATTGATAATTCCTGGAATAAGCTGCCTTGACCGAAGAGGCGGGAGATAACTTATACCTCAATATTACCGATGGTTGTGGTCCCCAATATGGACTAAAATGGTTTTTACCTACATTTTGAAGCACTGCGAATCGAAAACCACCGGACACCCCCAGGGCTTTAGTCAATTCGGTTTCGCTTTCAACATAAACCGTCGAAATCAACCTCCTTTCGATATTTATGGAAGTAAGTGTATACTCTTGCTGAGGATTGTTCGTTTGGTAAAGTATAGGTAATAAATCCTGGTAATTTAAGTATGTGCCGAAATTGATCTTTTTATTACTTTTTAAATAATAGGTGAAATCGAGCTTGCCATTATAATCCCGGATACGGGTTGTGAATTTATAATTGAAATTATCATTATCGACCCCTTGGAACTCGTGATTATAAATACTGGCAGTGCCTGTTAAATTAAAAAATAACTTTGACGAGAACAGATGGTTCCAGCGATACGATAGTAATTTATTTTCCCAGGCAGTACTTCCGTTTTCGGCTAGAAAGTCCCTGGTTGCAAAAGCTGACAAATAGAATGTATTATTCTGATTCGGATTATAATTGACCTTCATGTTAAGATCATAAAAATAGAAATCGGAATTTTGAACATCGCCCGATTTGCGGAATAATTTCAGAAGTTGATCCAGATACGACCGGCGTCCGGAAATAATAAAAGAAGCCTTATCACTGATAATAGGACCTTCGAAAGTCAATCGGCTCATAATTGTTCCGATTCCCCCGGTAATAGCATAATTTCGGTTATTACCATCGCGCAGCCGTAAATCGACAACAGAAGATAACGAATTGCCTTCTTTTCCTGGAAGATGACTTTTATACACATTGATATCTTTTAATGCATCAGGATTGACGGCAGAAAACCAACCGGAAATGTGATATAAATTAAAGATTGGCGCATCATCTAAACGAAAAGAGGACTGTTGTGGTGTACTGCCACGGATGTATAGTCCATCGGAAACCTCATTCGCACTAATAATTCCTGGCATCAGTTTTAAATACTGCATCACATCCTTCTCTCCAAGTAACGAAGGCGCTTTCTTTAAGAGAGAAAGCGGTACATTATCCTGCCCTAAATGCACAGATGAAAGCTTATTATTCGCTTTAACCGCAAGTTTTACTTCATTTATTGGTACGGCAGCTATATTTAACCGTATATTTTCCTGACGGTTTGAGACTAGTTCAACGGTTTTTTGGAATATACCGTACCCTATATAGGAACAGCGAAGTTTATACGTCCCTTTTGGGACTGAATAAACATAGTATCCATAAGCATTCGTAGAAGTTCCTTTATTTATGTCTGGGAAAGAGACTACTGCCCCCAGAAGACGTTCGCCGGTTAAAGAGTCGCTCACAAAACCCGAAATGGTCACAAAATCCCTGAGCTTCTGTTGTTCGTCGGGATAGAGAATAATCTTTCCATGCTCAGCAGTAAAACGTAGTGAGGCCTGTGCGCAAATTACGGTAATAAGCTCTGTTATCGGTTTCGATTCTACATCAATTGTAATTGGTTTTTTTAATGGAATGGCTGTGGGGCTATAGAAAAAATTTAACGAATATTTTTGGGTAAGCTCTTGAATCACTTGTTCCAAAGGCACATTAACTGCCTTAAAACTAATTCTTTCCTGCAGCCTGTTTTCCTGAGATTCGGCCAGATTAAAAAAGAAGAAAAAAAAGATAATGAGGAGTATCGTCCGTCGCATAAACAAATATAGCATATCAGGGTAAATGGGTCAAGAAGATATAGAAACGCTCTACTTTTTAATGATTACCGTATCGTTTTTAATCTGACAACTATAGTTGAGAGTGAGGTTCAATGTATGAAGCACTTCATCAAGTTGGGGATCGGTAAATGTACCGGTAAAGGTTGTGTTTACCTTATTTTCAGTTACTATCACTTTTTTATTAAAATATCTCTCAATATCTTTTCCAACCTGTTCAAGAGAAGTATTGCTGAATATTAATTTTTTCGTCAGCCAGCCATAGGAGTTTTCAGTACTATTCTTCTCTTTTACAATATCGTTCGTACGATTGTTAAGCGAACCTTTCTCGCCTGCAAGCAACACTGTATTTCTTTCTTTAACAGCTACAGAAGATAGCGATACTTTACCTTCCTTTACTGATACTTCGGTATAAGGTTCGCCGGCGTAATAGCGAACATTAAATTGTGTTCCAAGAACCTTAATTTCGGAGGTTCCTGTGCCAATCGTAAATGTACCTTTATATTTTACAACGTTAAAGAAGCCTTCACCTTCAAATTTTACCCTGCGTTTCCCGCCTTTAAAATTCTTAGGATAGGATAAAACACTGTTTCTGTTCATCCATACTTCGGAACCATCAGGTAAGGTCTGTTCCGTCTTATCATTACCGGAATGAATAGTGATCCATTCCGGATTTCCGGAATTCCCCAAATTATAAATGAATAAAGAGGCGACTATCAAAATGGCAGGAATCGTAATGGCAGCTATCTTAAATAAAGGAGACCTAAACAATTTGCGTCCTGATTTAGTAAAACCTGAGCTGGACTCTATGTTATCACGATTTTCAAGAAAGCGGGACCATTCCATGTTTACATCAACCTCAATCTGTTCCTGAAGGCTGCCGGTGAGTTTCCAAACCCTTTCCAATTCGGCAAACATTTCCCTGTTATCGGGTGTTTGGTTGAGCCATTCATCCAGGAATTTTTTGTCCTCAACCGTAATCCGGCCTTTAAAATAATCGGCAGCAATATGGTATATGTCTTTGCTCAATTTTCTGTTTTAATTAGGACAATAATAAATAAAAAAACCCTACCTGTAAATTTAACATTCCAATCATTGGAAGCCAGAATAGTACAACAACCTCAACCTGCATAAGTGGCTTGAGCTTTTCGCGTAATATTTTTATAGCTTTCGTAATATGTTTTTCTACTGTTTTTACGGAAATGTTTAATTCCAGGGCAATTTCCTTATTGGTCAAATCACTGAACCGACTCATTTGAAATACTTCGCGGCAAACAGGCGATAACTCATGAATGGCTTCATGAACTTTGTTTGCAATCACATCGCTTGAATCTGCTTCAACCAACGATTCTGCTTCATATTGAACAGATTCCACCGGTTGAATTTCCAAAGAAGTAAACCGTTTATCCCGGGAGATATAATTTAAACCTGTATTTACCACAGCTCTGTACAAATAAGATTTCATGGAACTGCGGATTGTTATGTCATTTCTGTTTTGCCAAAACTTCAGAAAAACTTGCTGCACGACATCTTTAGCCACATCCGCATCCTTCACTACCGTATAGGCCAGGTTAGTGAGCGGACCAAAATGTTCCCGGAAAATTTTCTCAAAATCCTTGTCGTTCATTTAGCAAAAATAAGAAAGACAGGAAAAATTCAAATTACTCCGGTTGAATGAATAGGGCGAACGTGTCTTTATTTTTTAATGCGTTACACAAAATGTTACTTTATTCCCCAAAAAAACGCACACTCCGAATTTCGGAAAGCAGATACCCTGATACCAGCAATCCTGTTATTCAGCTATAAATTAATACGATCTCTTCAAATTCACATTATTTAACAAATTTCTTTTCTCAGAATAAGGAACCCGGTATACGAATTGCGTAAAAGCTATTAAAGATTAAACCTTATTGGGTTTAGGAAGTCTAATTTCTTACTATTAAATGTATTATTTATGGATATTCAACGTGGTTCAAACGGGGAAAAGTTAACCAATTCCGCTGATGTAAAAGAATTAATTCTATGGGATGATGACACAAGTAACATAGAATTTAAAATCAAGTCGCTGGTAGATGTTTGCAAGATCAGTGAAAAAGATTCGATTAATATTGCGTTAGATTCGCTGTTGGATGGCAGCGCAAAAATTACTACAGGGAAGTATGACAGTTTGATTCAGATGCAGAAAGCATTTCAGAAAAAATTAATTACAACAACCATCGAGTAATACCAACCTTATTACGTATTTCAGAAAAATAAACGGAACAGTAGAAAGAATGTGCCGTTTTAAGGACATTGAACAGGCTGTTTGAAAAGGAAGCTATTCCAAAAGCTTATTTATCCGACTTAGTTGGAAACCGTATCGGGCAAAATATATTGATATCTATATCGAAGCGGTGAGCGTAATCGGGAGATTGCTCTCAATGATTGACTTTTGGCCTCCAGGCCCGATTCATATTTTATTCGGTGTTTTGATTTTTGTGATAAATTATTGAATAAAAATAATTTCTTCTTTACCTTTAAAATAAAGATTTATACGTAAGGTCATGGAAGGCAATCACAAACAAAACAGCACCCCAGATAATTCAATCAAGTCAATTGAAGGATTAATCGGCAGCTCTGAAAACCCCAACGCTATATTTGATGCTCTTTTTACAAATAATCATTCAATCATGCTCATCGTTAAGCCTGAAACAGGAGCAATAGTTAAA
>DATBXH010000347.1:0-2729 GCA_036514375.1 Bacteroidales bacterium
TTTTAGTTCAGATGTATCCAGTCGCCCTGTGAATAACACATCATCTCCGAATCTCATTTGGTTATACGTAGTATCAAGGTCGGACGTGAAGAACATCTTCTCTCCTACTATAACAACCTTATGATCAGTTCGATATTTGGATATGAAATTGTCAAATGCATTGAGCAGTCCGCTTACATTTTTCCTGGGATGTAAAGATCCAACAAACATAAAATAATCGTGCCCAAAGGAATATTTCTTCTTTGTTTGTTCAATTTCTTCAGGGGTCAACGGCCGATATTCAGAATTTGCACCGTTATAAACCACATCCACCTTATCGGGCATAATGTAATAACTATCACAAATATCCTGTTTGGAGAATTCGGAAACTGTCACAATCCGTTTCGCTTTATGCGCAAATTTTGGAAAAAAATGTCGGTAATATGTTCTGGCAGACCAAGGTAAATCCTTTGGCCGATGATAAAAATTAATATCATGAATAACTGCCAATTGCGGGAATTCAGTTTTCAAACTTAGATACCCATCCGGAGATACAAAGAGATCGGGCTTTATTTTCTTCAAAGCCCTTGTCACGGCGTATTCAAACCAAATCCACCATAACAGAGGATGTCTTGACGGCGGATACAACACCACAGGATGAACATTATCGGCAAAAATAAATTCGTCGCAGTATTTTCTGTCGAATAGGAAATAAAATTCATGCTCCGGATGCGCTGCTACTATTCGCTTGAAGTTTTCGTAAGTAAACCATCCTATTCCCTCAAGTTTGTTTTTTAATAACAAACGGGTATTAACAACAATCTTCATGCTTCATGAGTTTGTCTTTGAACTTTTCTTGGCAAAATATGAGGGCCTATAACAAAGTTAAGTAAAAATGAATTTGCATGTATCTTTTTTAAAAGGCTTTGCATACACTAACAGGGAATTCAGATTATCAGGTAGATTGGTAAAGGTGTGTTAAAAATTTTACATTTGTAAAATAAACCAAAAGGCTTCAAATTGAAAAGAAAATTTATAAAAAATCTTTTTCTATTAATCATTCTGAACTTATTGATCAAGCCTTTCTGGATTTTTGGCATCGACAGATCCGTACAAAATACGGTAGGATCTGGCGAATATGGTTTCTATTTCTCCTTGCTTGGGTTCACCTTCCTTTTCAATATATTACTCGATTTTGGCATTACCAACTTTAACAACCGGAGTATTTCACAGGATCAGACTCTTTTTAAAGGCTATTTTTCCAATATTGTGGTAGTAAAGTTTTTATTAGCTGTAATATATGGCATCATTTCTTTTAGTGTAGCTTTAATGATGGGCTATGAGAAACGCCAGCTTGAACTATTGATTGTGCTTATTTTCAATCAGTTTTTATCATCCTTCATACTTTATCTCCGGTCAAATATCAGTGGAATGCAATTTTATACGACTGATAGCCTGCTTTCTGTTCTCGACAGATTCATTATGATCATCCTTTGCAGTATTGCTATCTGGGGGCATATTTTGGGTAAGCCTTTCCGTATAGAATGGTTCGTGTACCTGCAAACATTTTCGTATATGCTGGCTGTGATTGTTATAGGTTCAGTTATTTTCATAAAATCAGGACATTTTGTATTCTCTTTTAACCCTACATTTACTTTTCAAATTATTAAACAAACCATACCATTTGCTATTTTAGGACTATTGATGTCCATCTACAACCGAACCGATAGTGTTTTACTCGAAAGGCTCCTACCTGACGGACAGGCGCAGGCAGGTATCTATGCCCAATCCTACCGAATCCTGGATGCTTTCTCTAATTTCTCACTCTTGTTTGCTTCACTCTTACTGCCTATGTTTGCAAATTTAATTGGATCAAAAGAAGATATCCGTCCGTTGCTTAAAACTTCATTCTCTCTGCTTTTTGTAGCTTGTATAGCTGTGTCGTTAAGCTGCATGACATTCAGCAAACCAATTATCGGAACGCTCTATCACGAAGGACACGACGATTCAGTTAAAGTATTTGCTATCCTTGTACTTTCATTCATTCCTGTGTCTATCAATTATATTTTCGGAACACTTTTAACTGCAAATGGAAACCTAAAATTGCTAAATTATGCTGCATTAGGAGCTGTTTGCCTAAACATCATGTTAAATCTTGTACTCATTCCTCTACATAAGGCAATAGGAGCGGCCATAGCCAACCTCGTTACTCAAACATTAATGACATTGGCTCAAATCATTATTTGTTTTAAAATCTGGAAATTTAACATCAGAAAATTAGAATTTATAAGATATTCATTATTTACTTTAATAGCGATAGCTATCATTTTCCTATTCTCCCTATTCAAAGATGGATGGTTGATTCGTTTCTCTGCTACATTTGTTTCTATTTGCTTCCTTGGTCTACTTACTGGTATTCTACCTATTACAAGATTACTTGAAATCGTCAGGTTGCAACTGAAAGGTGTGAATCCCTGATTGTTCATAAGTTTTTAATAACTTCCTGTACGAAAGGTTTTATAAATCGGGCAAAAATATCAACTTAGCACCATGTATTAAGCCTAAAGCGATTACAGTGGCAACAAAAAGAAAATACCATAGAGAACCGGATTTGAAACGTATTAACAGGAAAGTTATAAACTTCAACAACAAAGAGCTAACAGCAATTGAAGTGTACTGCAAAAAATACAGGATCGAAAACAGGGCTCAGTTTATGCGCGAAACAATTATCTCGGCTGTTCTTAAGAAGT
>DATBXH010000348.1:0-5324 GCA_036514375.1 Bacteroidales bacterium
GAGAGCCTCGAACGGAGTATTGATGATCACGACCAAACGAGGACAGAAAGGTGCACCGCAGGTCACATTCTCATTAAAAGGCTCTGTTACAAATCAACCCAAGGCGCTTCCTACATTGTCCGGTCCTGAATATACCACGCTTATTGAGGAAGCCTATTCAAATTCTTACGGTGTTCCTTTAAATACATCCAGTATTCGTGAGTTTAGTAATGATCCTAATGATCCTTATTACTTTTACAATTACGGACAGAATACCCATTGGGTGGATGCCATAACTCAACTTGGATATATCCAGAATGCCAACTTGTCAGTTGGTGGAGGTGGTGAGAAAGCACGATACCGGGCCTCAGTAGATTATAATGGTCAGCAGGGAACCACGGTAGGAACCTATTTCAGACGTCTTGGGGCTAGGGTAAATCTGGATTATATCGTTTCTCAACGAATCAGATTTCAAACTGACCTGTCCTATACGTATTTGAATAATGACAGGAACTACGTAAATAATAAAGATAATCTGGATAATGTGAGGGCTGAAGCTTATACTAAAATGCCCAATATGAGTATCTATGAATATGATGTGACCGGAAAGGTGACTTCCAATTATTTTTCTCCATACTCCAATGTTCAGGGTGCGTATTCAGATACTTATAATCCTGTAGCTATGGCAAAGCTTGGGAAGAATAAAGTGATTGGGGCCACTGTAGTGCCGACATTCAATCTTATTTACGACATCGTTCCTTCTGTATTGAAATTTACGTCTAACATTGGGTTCACAGTGAGCAACACAAAAAATAACATGTTCCTTCCGCAGGATGCAACAGGTGTACCTTCTACTAATCCTTATGCGAATTTAGCAACAGATAACGATGTGGACGTATTTACCACAACTACGATCAGTAAACTGCTTTATTCTCCACATTTGGGTGAAAAAAACAGTTTAATTGGTCTGTTGATGTTTGAGACAGATGATAAAACTACTACTGCAAATTCGGTACAATCGGCAAATACGGCATCTTCTTATCTGGAAGATCCTTCAGTTACATCATTAACTAATACCGTTCAATCGTCGATGACTTCGGGTACTACTGAAAACAGGCATGTTGCTACACTGGCAAATTTGCAGTATGGTTTACTGGATAGATATATTGTTAATGGTAGTATCAGGATGGACGGAAGTTCAAAGTTCGGACCCAAGCGCCGTTATGCTTATTTCCCAAGTATTTCAGGCAGATGGAGGATTTCCGGTGAGCCTTTTATGAAAAATCTAACCTTTTTAAATGATTTCAGTTTAAAAGCCAGTTACGGATCAAGCGGAAATGAACCTACCAATAACTTTGATTATATCAGTAATTACACCACCAGCAGTTCTACTTATTTGGGATATGCAGCCATTGCTCCAGCCAATATGGAACTTTCGAATTATCGCTGGGAGACTGTGTATCAGACGGACTTGGGTATAACAATGCAAATGTTTAACAACCGGATTAATATTGACGGAGACTGGTACAGGAAACGGACCAAAGATATGATCCTTACCAACCTGGCTATTTCTTCGGTAACCGGATTCAGTAATATGGATATGAATGCTGCTACGATGGATAACCAGGGATGGGAGCTTTCCATTGATGCCACCGTGGTGAGAACCAAGGATTTTATGGCTAGGTTGAATTTTAATATGGCTAAGAATAATAACCTGATCAAGGATGTTTCTCCTTTCTTTTCTACACAGAGTGGAAGTACTCAGGTTAACGGAAGTTATTATGTTCAGGTGGAGAAGAACACCCCTTTCGGTACGTTCTATGGATATAAATTTAAAGGAGTGTATAAGGATCTGGATGCTACCATTGCCAGGGATAAAAATGGCAATAAGATTTATGATCCTCTGGGTAACCCGGTTTATATGAAGTTTTATGCTAATAATTCATCAATTGCTTATCAATTCCAGCCTGGTGATGCCATGTATGATGACATCAATCATGACGGAAGCATAGATGCCAGTGATGTGGTTTCTTTAGGAAATTCAAATCCAACGTTTTCCGGAGGATTTGGTCCCACCTTTATATATAAGAATTTAAGCCTCGTGGCATTCTTTACTTACAGGTACGGCAATGACCTGATTAACAGGACCCGGATGAATATGGAAAACATGTACTCTTATAACAACCAAAGTACATCTGTACTAAAACGGTGGCGTCAGCCCGGAGATGTTACGGATATGCCCAGATCTCTGCTCAATAAGGGGTTTAACTGGTTGGCATCTAGCCGCTTTGTTGAGGACGGATCGTTTATCCGTTTTAAGCAATTAACCCTGTCGTATAAGATTAAGAACGGACTTAAGAAATTTGGAATCAATAATATGAGCGCCTATTTTACTATTCAGAACCTTTATACCTGGACTAAATATACCGGACAGGATCCAGAAGTTGTTGTGAAATCGACTTCAACGAACCGATGGGCAATCGGTTATGATGATTCTATGACGCCTCCGGCACGTACAGTTACCGTGGGCCTGGATGTTATGTTCTAGGTTTTCAAATACGAAGAAATATTTTGCCAGAAAACTTTATGTAGAAAATAAAATATTCAAGGATGAAAAAGAAAAATAAATATCTAGTCATTGTAATGCTCATGGCTTTTCTCTATACTGGTTGTGCGAAGTGGCTGGACTTAAAGCCGGAGAGCGGGCTTACCAGTGCCGATTACTGGAAAACGAAAGAGCAGGTAAAAGCAATGGTTGTATCGTGTTATCAATCTATGATGACAGGGTCGAGCCCCCGCAATGTTGTTGAATTGTTGTTTTTATGGGGCGAAATGCGTGCTGATATGATTACTCCGGATGCCCGCGCCAAATCGGATGAGGTATTGGCAATGAACGGGTATATTACCCAGGATTTATCGTTATGCAACTGGGCCCCGTTATATAAGACCATAAACTTGTGTAATACGGTGATTCAACTGGCTCCCGGTGTACTTAAGACTGACCCGTCATTTACACAGGAGGCTCTTAATGGGTATCTTTCCGAAGCATATGGAATAAGGGCTTTGATGTATTATTATCTCGTTCGTACTTTTGGTGAGGTGCCTCTCAAGCTCGATGCTACTCTTACCGATGAGGTGAACCTTGCCATTCCCAAAAGCCCTGCAAATCTGATCATGAATCAAATTGTATCCGATCTGAAACAAGCCGAACAAATGTCGGTTACATCCTATGGGTTGACTCAGGATGATAAAGGCCGGATAACCAAATATGCCATTAATGCCATTCAGGCTGACGTGTATTTGTGGAGGGAGCAATACGATAGTTGTTTGTTGGCCTGTAATAAAATCATTAATTCCGGTCAGTACGGGCTAATTCGTAATTATTCGAGTTTGTTTATGTCCGGACAGACGAACGAAAGCATATTTGAGCTTGTGTTTGACGAACAGTTGCTCAACCCGTTTTACGGCATGTTCGATCCGACCAATGGAAGAAGGTTTATAGCTGCTCAGCGCGTAGTTGACGATATTTATACCGTTGACCTTTTAAATTCGGACAATAAAGACTATCGGGGCGACAGGGCCTCTTTGAGATTTTCCAATCTTTCTATTTGGAAGTATTTGGGTTTAAGTGGAACTACTGAGAGAGACGCATCTCAGTCCTATGCTCCATGGATATTTTATCGGTATGCTGATGTGCTGTTAATGAAGGCTGAGGCAGAAGCTCAGCAGAATGATTTGACATCAAGCCTGGCAATTGTTTATGACATCCGGTCGAGAGCTAATGCATTGGAAAATACACTCAGCACTGATACAGTTACGACTGAAGGTGTGACAGATTTCATTCTGGCAGAACGGGCCAGAGAATTTGCTTTTGAGGGAAAACGGTGGTATGATGTATTACGTAATGCAAAGCGTAATAAATACAAACGTATGGATATTTTAACAAATTTAGTTATTACTGTTGCTCCTGAAAACCGTGTAGGAATTATGAGTAATAATATACTGGATACCTTAAGCCATTATCTGCCTATTTATACGAACGAATTGCTTACAGATACGGCTCTGGTTCAAAATCAATTTTATAAAACAAATTAATATTTAGCAGCCATGAAAATAAATCGAAAAATATCTGCTAAAGCAGTATTCGGACAACTAAGTGTCTGTATTTTGATGCTGATCGGGTTAATAGCTTGTAATTATAACAAGAAGCTCGACCTGGAGATAACCCCCACCCTGAACATTACGAGCTATCTTGAAGAAAATAAAAGTACGTTTTCCGAACTGTTGAAACTCATGGACAGAGAAATCACCATTTCAGGCGGGAAAACGATCAAATACAGCAGTTTTCTGGCAGCTTATGGTAGCTATACACTCTTTGCTCCGACCAATGAGGCGCTTTTGAGTTATGTACACGCCAAAAAAGGTTCAGACGCTACCGTTGACAATCTGACGAATGATGAGGTAGAAACTCTTCTTAACTTTCATATTTTACAGGATACCATTTCTACCACCAGTTTTACCGATGGTAAATTAAGTGTGCCTACGATGACCGGTTATTATCTGATTACCGGGGCCCAGAATGATGGAGGCGTCACACACATCAGGGTTAACAAGCAGGCCAACGTTGTTACAAAGAATATAAAACTAGGTAACGGCATACTCCATGTGATCGATGGAGTACTGGAGCCACCGCAAACCAGCACAGCTTCACAGATTGAGAACGATCCTCGTTTCTCCATCTTTACCCAGGCATTAAAAGAAACCGGGTACTACGATACTCTGAATATTATGTTTAACCCGCAAATATCGAGTGCTGCACGCTGGTATTCGGTGATGGCTACCCCGGATTTGGCATATATAGCAGAAGGTATTAATGACTACGCAGCATTGAAGGCTAAATACTGCAACACCAATGATCCCACAAATCCAGCCGATAGCCTTCATCTTTATGTAGGCTATCATATCATGCCGGGTTTGAAATTCGTAGCAGACCTTGTGGCCGGGAACTCATACAATACACTTACAAACAACCAGGTGGTGTCCATTTCGAAGGATCTGGATTCTGTTTTAATCAACGAGTTTACTATCAATGGAGTACTCGAAAAAGGTGCTTCCGTGCTGCGTGATTCGAGTGATAAAACCACTACCGACGGTGTTTGGCACATGATGGGTGATGACTATATCATTAAGGTGCGGAAGGCTCAACCTGTTTTTCTCGATGTATGTGACTATCCTGGTTTTAGATCCATACCACCTACATGGGGGTTGCCTAATACGATAACCACCAATATTAACAGTGGGCAGATACCGGGAATCACATGGGCACCAGCATCCACTCAGATTGC
>DATBXH010000349.1:0-4826 GCA_036514375.1 Bacteroidales bacterium
TTGCTGGTTATGGCTTTGAGATGAAAAAGTCCTGGAGTCCCATTGCCCGTTTTTGTAAGTAATATATATGCAGCCATTTCTCAAACTTGATAACCATATATTTCCGGATTGTGTTTGGTAGAAACCATCGTAAGTGGTGTCGGTTGACAGGTCGTCTAAGGGGAAATTGACAAATGTTTCGGTTACGGGATTAAAGCAACTGAATTTATTCGAATATGTCTTTAACCAAATAAATCCGGATTTATCTTCATATAGTTCTTTAATGCGATTGTCAGAAAGTGTGTTTTTCTTGCCAGGTTCGGGTTTGTAAACAACAAACTGATAGCCATCATATCTGTTTAATCCATTAATGGTTCCAAACCATAAAAAGCCTTTTCTATCCTGTAAAATACAACGTACCGTATTTTGGGAAAGCCCCTGTTGAGTCGAAATTTGTTCTATTGTGGGAGTATCGGCATTTACGCGGACACTCAAAATGAAAAGCAAACAAGTTAATATATAGCCTTTTACCCGTAGTCTTAATTGCATAGTTACTTTTAAATAGTGTTGCAGGCTTTAATCTCAAAAATATATTATATGTGACAAAAAACAAAAAATAACCAGCGATAATAAACTTTTTGAGAAAGTGTACAATTTTCAGTTTTTGTGTACAATTTTCCATGATAATTTGCTGAATATTTCATGGGAATACACAATTTTCCATTGGCAAAACAATGAAATTAATTGATATTTGAAGCATGAACGATAACAAAAAGGACTTTAAACCGGATAGCAATGTTTTTAAGTTAAAACGGCTTAAAATTATTGAAACTATATTGATGATTATGCTTTTTATAATGCTTGTTGCTATCGTATTTCTTTTTAATATTAATTAATTTATTTAAAGCGGTTTACAATGAAATTTGGCAATTTGTAGTTTTAATGAATATTAACTTTAAAAAACCTTTATTTTGCTTGAGATTCATTGCTTTCTTACAGATTCGGCCAATAAACAAAGATATGTTATAGGAAATTTTTTAATTTTGATATTGAATTGCCCGTCCTTACTGATGGATAATTAGTGTCGAGTATGATGAGTTTGGGGTTCGATAGTTGATATGCATTATACTTTTCGTTAACAAAAACCTAATTTATATGAGTCAAAGAAAAATTACCCTCGTCTTATTGATTTCCGTACTGTTTAGTTCCCTTGCTTTATCAGATGAGATTAGAATGGTTGCATCCGATAACGTTATTTCCTTAAAGGGAGAATGGCGGTTTCAAGTAGATCCTCAGGATATTGGGATAACTGAAAAGTGGTTTTCGAGATCGTTGTCCGAGTTAATAAAACTTCCGGGATCGATGGTTGAAAACGGCAAAGGTGACGAACTTACTTTGAAAACTAAATGGACGGGAAGTATTTACGACAGCTCTTGGTTTTATAATCCAAGAATGGCAAAATACAGGCAGCCGGGTGATCTGAAATTTCCATTCTGGCTCACTCCTGATAAATATTATGTAGGTGCAGCCTGGTACCAGAAAGAGGTTGAAATCCCAAAAGATTGGAGAGGTAAAAGAGTGGTTTTATTCCTTGAACGACCTCATTGGGAAAGTACAGTGTGGGTTGATGAGAAGGAAATAGGGATGCAAAATAGCCTTTCAACACCTCATGAGTACGATATAACTGGAGCCCTTTCGCCCGGCAAACACAGGATCACCATTCGTATTGATAACCGAATAAAGGATATTAACCCTGGACCTGATTCTCATAGTCTCACGGATCATACTCAGGGGAATTGGAACGGTATCGTGGGGAAGATTGAACTCATTGCCGGATCCCCACTTTATTTTGACGATATCAGGGTCTTTCCGGACCTGAAAGATAAGAATGCAAAATTACAATTGGTCATTCATAATAATGGGAAGAACACTACCGGGAAGATTAAAATTGCTGCAGAGTCTTTTAATACTCCCGAAATACAGAAAGTTGCTCCTTTCACTTCAGAATTTTCTGCAAATACAGGGAATGATACGCTTAGCTTAGTGTATCCTATGGGCCAAAATGTCCGGATGTGGGATGAGTTTAATCCTGCACTTTATCAGATGACAGTTACGATAACCGATAATTCCGGAAATTCAGATAATAAGAGCATAGCTTTTGGCATGAGGGATTTCAAAACTGTTGGAACACACTTTGAGATTAACGGAAGAACTACATTTCTGAGAGGAACAGTTGAAAACTGTGTATTCCCGCTAACTGGCTATCCTCCGATGGACGAAGAATCGTGGGCAAGGGTTTTCAGGATTTGCAAAGAAAACGGTTTAAACCATATGCGGTTCCATTCCTTTTGTCCTCCCGAAGCTGCCTTTGAAGCTGCTGATAAGGCCGGTTTTTACTTACAACCTGAGGGACCAAGCTGGGCTAATCATGGCTCTTCATTGGGCGATGGTAGACCAATAGATAAATATATCTGGGATGAAACGGAGCGAATCGTGAAAGCTTATGGTAACCATCCTTCGTTTTGTATGTTTGCTTATGGAAATGAACCGCGTGGTCGTTATGTAAAGTATCTTTCCGGTTGGTTAAATCATTGGAAAGCTAAAGACAATCGCCGGTTGTACACTGGTGCATCCATTGCCATGAGTTGGACAGTAAATCCCGAGGACGAATACATTGTTCGCTCAGGGCCGCGAGGCATTAAATGGAAAGGAGAGCCTGAAAGTTCATCCGATTACAGGGCTACCGATATTGCTAATTGGAAAGTACCGTATGTTGCCCATGAAATGGGTCAGTGGTGTGCTTTTCCTGACTTTAAAGAAATAAAAAAGTTTACAGGACCATTAAAAGCAAAGAATTACGAGCTCTTCCAGGAAGATTTGAATGATAACCATATGGGGGATCAGGCTGAAGATTTCCTTATGGCTTCCGGTAAACTGCAGGCATTGTGTTATAAGACTGAGATTGAAACTGCTTTACGTACACCAGGTATGGCGGGTTTTCAGCTTCTTTCCCTTAACGATTATCCCGGACAGGGGACAGCTCTCGTAGGATTACTTGATTTTTTCTGGGACGAAAAAGGTTATATCAATGCAAAAGAATTCAGTAGTTTCTGTAATTCAACCGTACCACTCGTACGATTCCCTAAATTTGTTTACACCAACCAGGATACGCTTTCTGTTGAGGTTGAGGTAGCCCATTTTGGGACAACTCAGTTGAATAATATGGGAACGGATTGGCGGATTACCAATGCCAGTGGAACTGTGGTTGCCAGTGGATCGTTCCCAGGCAGAGATATTCCTATTGGTAATTGCATTAGTCTTGGTAAAATTACACGAAGCCTTTCTGATATTGAGAAAGCATCGAAACTGAAACTGGAAGTAACTGTTGGAAGTTTTTCCAACCATTGGGAATTTTGGGTTTATCCTGCTGTATTGCCTCAGACGGACCAAAACCGGATTTACTCCTGCAGCGAGTTGGATTCAAAGGCTGTGGAGGTTTTAAACAACGGGGGAAAGGTGTTGTTACTTGCTGCCGGGAAAGTTGAAAATGGTAAGGATGTGAAAGAATACTTTACACCGGTTTTCTGGAATACTTCCTGGTTTAAAATGAGGCCTCCGCATACAACAGGAATTTTGGTCCAGGCAAAGAGTCCTGCCTTTGACGACTTCCCTACTGAATATCATAGCAATTACCAGTGGTGGGATTTGGTCAATAATCAACAGGTAATGAACCTGGAGAATTTTCCTTTGGATTTCAGGCCTTTGGTTCAGCCCATAGATACATGGTTTATAAACAGACGTCTGGCTTTGCTTTTTGAAGCTAACGTCGGTAAGGGGAGAATAATGGTTTGCAGTGCTGATTTACAAAAAAATCTGGGAAATCGTCCCGCTGCTCGTCAATTGTTGTATAGCCTTACCAACTATATGAATTCGGATAAATTTTCACCCAAATACAATATTGATCTTGCTGTCATCAAAGAACTCTTTGAAGTAAAAGACAGAAAAACTTACAATTCCTACACAAAGGATAGTCCTGATGAGTTAAAACCTAATTACAATAAAGTGGCAAAGCCTGCTCAAAAATGAGTCTGGGCAAAGCAGGACTAATTAACTTGTCAGTTTTTACCAATCTTTGAACTATTAATCCATGTAGGGTTTACTGGATAAATCCTATCTTGGTCACATAAACAAAACGCGGCATACAGCCACGGACAAGATAGCTAAACATGGATTTTTTAAAAACACAGTTTTTAATTTTTAGCAATTGTTTTAAAATGAAAACATTTTTTAGATCTTCAGCACTGTTCGCTTTTGTTTTTTCTTTTTCAGCTGTTTTAGCCGATGTAAAACTTCCTGCACTTTTAAATAATAATATGGTATTGCAGCAACAAACCAGTGTAAATTTCTGGGGCTGGGCTGATCCAGGTGAAAAGGTAAGTATACTAGCAAGTTGGAATAAAAAGGCCCTTGAAACAGTTGCAGACAAAAACGGAGATTGGAAAGTTACTCTGCATACTCCCAAAGCAGGGGGCCCATTTACGATCGTAGTCCAGGGAAAGAATAAAATTGAATTGTCCAATGTGATGACCGGTGAGGTTTGGGTTTGCGGAGGGCAATCGAATATGCACTATCCAATGGCTCCTTTAGATAAAACATGGTCATTGGGGGTTTTGAATTATGAAAAGGAAATCGCCGAGGCTAATTATCCAAAAATCAGGTTATTTACAGTGGAGCGAAAAACCTCGGAAACTCCCTTTAAGGACGTTGTTGGAAAATGGGATGAATGTAATCCCGGAACCATCCGTGATTTCACAGCTGTGGGTTATTTTTTTGGGAGGGAATTATTC
>DATBXH010000350.1:0-2755 GCA_036514375.1 Bacteroidales bacterium
TATTGTATCAGCGTTACTTTTTCGTGGTGTCTGTGGTATCTGTGCCGCCTTTTTTATTGTTCTTTGCGGCACGGCCCTGACGGATGGCGATGGTGTTGTTGTACCTTTCCACACGGGTGTTGAGTTCGCGTACAAAGGCCTCGTATTTGGCAGTGCCGTTCAGCAGCATCAGTGCATCCAGCCTATCCGTAATGGTATGGTATGCTTTATCGATATCCTTACGCACATTTACCATGCGAAGGTCGGTTTTATTGGCACCTTCGGTGGTGCGACTCTTTTTCAGGGTATCGAATGCCGTATTCCGGGTACCTAATTCTGTTACCCAGTCGGTGAGGGCGAGGGTGGTGATATCGGTTTTGTATGTGGAGGAGAGTTCGCCGGTGAGCTTCGTTATATCGGCCGTCTCCTGGTCATACGACTTGCGAGGTACATCACCGTATGTGTCCAGCAAATTCTGGATCCGGTTGGCAGCGGCCCGTTTTTCCAAGTTAAAGTGTTTTAATGCCGACTTTATAGCATCGGCAAATCCACCGTAAATGTCGTCGCGGTCCTTATCCGCGTCCTCTATTTGTTTGGTGAATACACTCCCACGAACCAGCAGCAGGGCTTTCTGTTCCTGGTTGTAAAAAGGTGTATAGGCCTGATAAGGCTCCGAAATATCAAGTTTGTCGGCACCCAAAAGGATCACCGAGTCATTGAATTCGGAATGAAACTGATAATGCTCCTCATTTCGTAAATGCTGGAGGTCAATTTTAGTCGTTTTCATGATAGTGTCTTTTTACATGATTAATAACTGATTTTAATATTTGCTGATTTTTATAAAGAAGACCGGAAACCATGGTAATTCATTTAAGGAAGGCAATCGTAAGGCAGGATGGGATATATGTTACTTCCCGGAGAAGGGATACAAAACTGCAGCAAATAATCGGTGGTTCCCGAAAATGTACCGCAAATTGCAGGAACAATTTGTTGGTTTCCGGAGGTCTCCCGCAAAGTGCAGGAATAAATTGTTACTTCCCGGAAATCTCGTGTACATTGCAGGAACAAAAAGTGACTTTCCGAAGATCTGTTGCAACCCTGTGACTATAAAGTGTTACTTGTAGAATGCACGCCGCAGGTTCGAAGTCTAAAAAAGTTACCTTCCGAAAGGGTATTGCAAGTATTAAATCCCCAAATATTACCTCCCGAAAGGGCGTTCCAGTCCTGCGGCCTAAATTTTCAGAGCCTGTTCCAGTATTTCAAAGAACGTTTGAATGTTAGCTATCAAATATTGAACCACATTTATCGAAATTATACGTTTGACAAACAAGTATTTGTCAAAATAATAGATATGTTTGACCAACGTGGTAATTGGATAGATCAAATGACTGTTTTTTTATTTTTCCTTAACGATGTTAAAATAAATTCAAAAATCAAATATCAATCAATTTATTTTTAATGGCATACATCACCAGGTGCGCGGTATTTTTGGAATTGGTTTTATCGAGCAGGTTGGCGCGGTGCTTGTCCACCGTTCGCTTGCTGATATGCAGGATTTGCGATATTTCCTGGTTCGAGAGGCCGATGCAGATTTGTTTGAGTACTTCGAGCTCACGCTCCGAAAGATTTTCCACCACTTCCTGGTTCGATTGTGTGGTTTTAATGTTCTTTACCACATTGTACAGAAGCTCCTGTGAGAAGAATTTTCCGCCTTTGTGGACCGTATTAATAGCCGTTTTTACCTCGTTGATTTCAGAGTTTTTTAACAGAAAACCGCTCACTCCGGCTTCTATCATTTTATAATAGTACTCCTCTTCGCCATACATCGAAAGGCAGATGATCCTGAGATTAGGGATCTTTTCCAGGGCTTTGATCGTAGCTTCAATCCCGTTCATTTCAGGCATATCGATATCCATTAAAACAATGTCGGGTTTCATACGATCCAACTGTTCAAGGAATTCTTTACCATTAGAGGCCTCAGCCATAATATTAAAGTTCCCCGCACTGCTCAGAAGCAGCTTCATCCCATTGCGAAACAGGCTATGATCATCTACGATAATAATGTTGACTGCAGACATATTTTATATTCAAAGATTCAAGATTCAAAGATTTGAGAATTTGGAAATTTGAAGATTGAGTCTACTCCGAAAAGTCAAAAATTCAATGATTTTCATCTGTTTTACCCCTAACCCCTCCAGGGAACCAGCTGAAAATCACTGAATTTTTAGTCCCCCATTTGGGGGATTAGGGGGTCAAAGACTTTTCGGAGTAGACTCAAGATTTGAAAATACGGGATATTTCCCCATTCCTTCATCCTTCATTTCTTTCATTCCTTTCATTCCTTTCATTTTTTCATTTCTACACCTTCACCCTAATCAGCACCCTCGTGCCACTTTCGGGTGCGCTTTCCACATCCATCTTTCCTTTTATCGAATTGACACGCGAAAGCATATTGGAGTAACCCATACCGTTTACCTGGGAACTCTCGCTCACCACCTGGTTTACATTAAAACCAATACCGTCGTCGGAATAGGAGAGGAGGATGGTTTTGTGCTGATGCGTGAGGTTGATATCGGCCAAACGGGCTTTGGCGTGTTTCATGGTATTATTGATCAGCTCGCATACCACGCGGTAGAGAACCACTTCCACATTCTCTTCAAACCGTTTGTTAAAGGCATTCGACTCAAAATTAATATGTAGAACTTTCGAATCAATCTTGTTCGAGAAATCCTTGATGGCACTGGCAAGCCCGAAGTTGTTAAGAATATGCGGACTG
>DATBXH010000351.1:0-5921 GCA_036514375.1 Bacteroidales bacterium
AAAAGGTACAGGTCTACGGGATAATTCAGTTGTCCGATGTTGCCAAAATCTGTCGCTGTGGGTGTATTGTTCAGCGAGTTGCCAAAACTGAGACGAACCAGTTTCTCATCGCCACCCAGACCACCAACAATAAATGCATACCAATTGCCATTGTCCTGCTTCACCTGAATTCCTTCGACATGATCAGGAATGATGCCTGCAAAAGAACCCAGATCATCCGAAACTGGCGGATTAATTAAGCTTGTGCCAAACTTATTCCGTGTGACGCTTTTGCTAACATGATTGGTAATAAATGAATAATACTTTCCGCTATCCTCGGCAATAGCTATAAATGCGGGACCGTTTAAGTTACCTGTGTTACCCAGGTTCGTTCCTGAAGGTGTGTATCTGAGGTTGCCTGAGCAGAAATGCCAGAAATAAGTAGATGCGTTTCGCGATTGATTGACCGGTGCAAACAAGGCTTCCGCACAAACCGTATCCGGTGCGGTAAACATGACTTGCGCGGAAACGGAGGCACAGAACTGAATAAATATGTAGAAAAGAAATAGTCTCAACACTGAATTTTTCAGGTATGAAATTAACGGTGGTATCCAAAAAGTCTTTAAAATGGTGCAACCCGAAGATTACGCCAAGCGTATTACTTCGTACTACAGAACGGAGCGCTGAGCGTAGTCTCCAGACTACGCTCAATTCCTGACTTTTTGGACACTATCGTTAACATGTTATATTAATTTGACTTTACCAGAATTCCGGGTATTTCCGTTGTATGTCCGTCGGTACCTTCCATTCTTATTTTATAGATGTAGTAACCGGGAACCAGATGATCCGGACTCCAGTTGATGGTATTTGGTCCCGCTTGGTTGGGGCAGTGAATAAATTTCACAACTTCGGAGCCTTTCTGTGTGAAGATCGAAATTTGCACCTCTTTCATGCCCGAAGGCAATTGGTAAGCAAACTGAACCCAGGTGTCAAAAGGATTGGGGTACACTGATACGCCATAATCTTTTTTCAGATCGTTGGTACTAAGCGGACCCGAAAGAAGTTTCACCATGGTGTTGTTCTTTTCGATGACTTCAGTCACTTTATTGCTGTCGTCAATCTTGGCCAGAAGTTCAATCTTATCTTTGCTGGGAGGTGTATAATCAACCGTCAATGTTACCGTTTGACCGTTCAGGAAAGTGTCCAGCTTCATTTCGGCAATCGGAAATTCGCTGATACCACCACCAATAACAGGATATATACGGAACCAGATATTACCTGACGGTAAGCCTCTGTTAATGGCTTGTGCCGTGATGTGGTACTCGTTATCGCCGGTTTTTTGGTAACTGATATTCTGAAGCTGAAAATCATAAATGCCGAATAATACCTTGGTGGTATCCCGGTAACTGAACGTCGATTTTACGGCAGTTCCTTCATAACCGATATCCGAAAGTTTGATAACGGTCATAAAGTCTTCCGTTGAGGTTACCGATTGATTCATTTTATAATAAACAAAAGCAGATTTGCTTTCTCCGGGAACCAATGCACCTAATGAAGCTGTTATCAGTCCATCTTTAAAAGTGACATTAGAAGCTAAACTATCGGTGAGGACTGTATAGAATGAACCCGGATGAATACTGATGACTGTATTGTTTGACAGGTCTGATCCTACATTAAGAGCTTCCAGCTTGGTTACTATGTACAGGTTGTTATCGTCGGATGTCAGTTTCAGGCTGTCTGCTACTTTAACTCCATTTACACTGTAAAGTGTCTGCCGGATAAGTATTTTTGGACCATAGGGAGATACGGTAATCTTGTTGCCCGGAATGGAGAAATCACCCAGCGGGGAATGTGTGTAAACAAGATTCTCGCCTGTGATGAGGTCAATGTTATCACCCGCGCGGTAACTGTTGACTGCTACTTTTTCCAGCAAATAAAGTTTTGAAGTATCTGCATTTGGCAGACGACTGACCTTTGAAAGATCGATTACTTCCACTCCATTGCTGAATGTGGCCGGTAATGTTCCGCTTAAACTATTGAAATTGGTATAGTCTACATCCTGACCCGACCATTTAACCTGTTTTAAACCTTCGAAATATTCCGAGCCATTCACGTTCAGTGTTTTTAAGGTTCCCTGATCAATCATAAATTTTTGGAATTCTTTTGCTTTGCCATCGCTGGTTTTTTCCACAACACTAAATTTAACGGACGGCACTGTAAAGTTCAGGTTCCCATGGTCATTACCCTTATAATCTTTGCGTTTGCCTGAAATGGTAAATCCGATATCGTAAATGCCTTTTTTAAGGCTTTCATCGAGACTGAAGAGGAAGATGAAATAGCCCCTGCGGGTTGGTTGCATGAGATTAAGTGTGTCTCCCATCTTAACCAAAACTTCTCCTTCCGGTTGATTAAACCGCCATCCTGTGGTAAAAGTACCCGGTTGGTCTCCCGGAACCACACTTCCGCCTTCCACATGTGCAGGCACCAAAGGTCGAGGGTAGGCAACATAACTTAATACGGCTTTAGTATTGCCGATTCCGTTAAGAACCGGCGTAACGGCAGTATTGTACCAGTTATCATCGGTACCGTTCATGACTTCCACCTTAACCTGAAGGAATGTTCCGCTTACTTGTTTTGGAAAACCTGTGAGATCAGGGTTACTTGCGTCAGCATTAGGAACAAGTGTCACCGTGGTATGGTCAATGGCAGGATCAATAATCGTGGAGGTCGTAATTGCAGGACTTACAAGACTACATGGGTCCTTACCACCTGCAAGCGAGGTAATGGAAGCTTCTCCATAACCAACGGAAACCTGGTACGGATCAAAATTACTGTCGAACTCATGCGGTTCATTTACATCTTCTATTACATGTTTGATGCAGACCGTATCAGTTCCGTATTTCACGGAAGTCGGACTTGCCGACGAAGTAATTTTGTAATCCACTCCCTTTGCGTAGGCCGAAAGTACATGAGAGAAAATAACCCATGGTGATCCGCCAAAGATTTCTTCCACCACCAGGGTTCCTCCTTTGCTAATATCAACCGGACCTTCCTTGCCTTTACCTTCATACAATGCGTTGATGGTGAAATGTGCTTTGCCCGGTTTGTCGAAGTTATCACTCCCCGTGGTATTATCCGGCCCCGGAGTCCAGGTTCCGTCGCCAGGCATGAAAGCATCGTGCAGATAGCCCGTTGAACTCTGGAAGCGGTCTCCGCCATCGTCGATCCAGTCGTCAATTCCGTCATGGTTTTTGTCACATAAAGCGGGAGGAATGAGAAGCTGGGGAATATAAACCTGATAGCGGAACGGATCTTCCCATATTTCAACCGCATTGCCTGTATTTGGATTATCAAGCCATTTTTCGAATGGCTTTCCGTCTACTTTTACAATGGAATCCGTATCATAAGTTCCGTCTGCTTTTTTAGGCAAAGTAACCTGATACCCGCCCATTCCTTTGGGGATTTCGTAAATCATATAACCAAACACACCACTACCCAGACCGGAAACAGTGTCCTTTATCCAATCCGGTTTCCTGTCAACCTTATGCCCTACGTTTCGGATCCAGTAATAAGAATATTCCGTAGATGCATCCAGATCGAACTTGAGGCGCGCTTTACCTTTCGACGGTAAATAATCTAGTTTTTGCCCCACCGTATCGGATATCGAGAAGTTGGAACCCAGATATTCAAATTGAAGCGGATTCGGCAATGGAGCCCAGTAAGAATAAGTAGTACGAATAGGTGTTACGCGTTGCTCGTTGAAAATGGTCTTGTATTCTATTTTGGAGTATAGCGATTGCTGTGGGGTAGGGTGGTACATGTCAATTTCCTCTCCTCCCATAGAAAGTACGGCGAGGAATTCACGATGAGGCTGAGGGGTGGTTCCATAGCATTGGTCGTAAGGCCTCAGATGATAATTTTCGGCCAACGTATCGATAAACGTAAAACCTTCGTAGTTATCTATTTTTTGATCGATGAACTGTTTCCAGATGACATTACTGCCGGATGTTTCCATCCAGTGCTTCCAGCGTTCGTCCGATGTATTGGCAGAAGCCAGGTTGGGAGTGTATGGATAAAACATTCCCGGAACGGGCTTGGTAAGTTTTCCGTAAACCTGAGCAACCCCGGCCGCCATTTTTACCATATCCGGCGGATCAACCCAGATTTCGTAAGAACAATAGGGATCAAAATAATCATATCCTTTTACAGTTCCAATGTTCCAGGTGACTTTCCAGACGCGGATTTTATCACCCGGTGCTTCCACATCAACAATACCGTCGCCATTATTGTCCTGGGCTACGATACCATCGTGGTTGATGTCTTCGTATTGGTGTGTCCACGGATTTAGCCAATAGACACTATCTTCAACTATTGTATAACCTTTTGGGTATATCGAAGCTGTATCGAGCCAGACATCGGGCTTACCATCACTGTCAATATCATATTCAGGGTTATTTTGGTCGTCACTGCCTTTCAGAACATCGATGAATTTCCCTCCGGGCGTCCGCAGAATAGGGATGTCTAGCGAGTTATCGCTCTGGTAAAACGGTACGTCTTTGGGTATGAATTGCGTATAAACGGTATTCTCAGCCGAAGTGCGCTCTTTGTTTTCCATGATCATAAACACTTTGAAAGGCTGGTAATCCAGGTCGAGAAAGTTTTTCCAGTTTACATCTGCGTCGCCAAAGAGTCTGGCGCTAAACATCACGTCGGCATAATCCCGTTGTTTGCCAAAGGTATGGTTGCCCTGTGAATCCGAATAATTCGTGGTATTTAATGATACGGCAACAAAGGTTCCGTAGTCAATCAGTTTATCTATCTGTTCATGAATATCATTGTCAGGACTCGGCGTAGCAAGGCGGTAAATAATAATTTTTTCGCTTTGAGCCGGTAGCGAAATTCCGCTAAGGGTAAGTATTCCATTTACGTATGAGCTACTCACTCCGGAGGTAGAGACATCAACAAAAGAGAAATAATTTCTAAGGTTTTCGTTCAGGGTAATTCCTGAAATTGCTTCGGATGAGAGATTCCGCAATAGCACATGCACCTCGAATGTGTCAATCCGGTCGTATGATATGGCATTATCGCCTCCAATTACAGAAGGAGGCAATACATTGAAAACGCTTCGGGTAACATCTATCTTTTGTGAGAAAGCATACAATATGGTATTGAATGTCCATTGTAACTGCCTGCTGCCACTTTCAACTTCTGAAATTCCTCCCACAGTTGGTATTCCCAGATTGCATATGATTCTCCCTCCGCCAGCCTGACTGCCTGATAGTTCAAAGATAACAGGCCGATTATCCGATTTCAAACTGGCTATAATGCTGGCTGTGTTTGCAGTTACCTTGGGAATTGAGCTTCCATAAAGCTGATCGCTCACTCCGGCATGTGCAAAAGCAATTGGATTTGAAGAAAATGAGGTCAAATCCAATAAGTTTGATTTTCCGTCAAGCTTGTCGTTGAAATCTATGGTTCCGTTTGTTAAGTATCCTGCATCCTGTATAAAATAGGCCGCATTACCTTCGGTATAAATGGTTCCCCCACGAGCCAGGAAACCTTGCAGCTTTGATTTAAGCTGAGGTGATATGGTAAACACCGAATCGATATAATGTTGATCGCCGCTGGAGTGTACGGTAAATGCAGGAATAATAAGCATTCTGGTGGAATCCGACAGGTTTCCGTTGCTGATATCGTCTTCGTTTACAAAATAATAGGCACTTTTGTATAAGAATGTCTCGAAGAGGTTCTTAAAATACTGGGCTTCCCATGAAACCGAATAGCCACCAACTTCAATTTTACTTCGGAAAACAGCAATTTTTTTAGGTAAGTTTTTGAACTGAATGGAACGGTGTTCAACGGTTTGCCAGTTATAGCCGGAATAAGATTTGGTTGTCACGGACGAGAACCTTGAAGGAAGCGTATCAGGGACGATGAAATTT
>DATBXH010000352.1:0-5480 GCA_036514375.1 Bacteroidales bacterium
GTCTGTAATCTTTCCTGAAATATGGCTAATACTCATATCATTGAAAGTATAGGGTTAATGCCTACTCTGTTCTAGCTTTTCGGCTTCCGCTTTTACTGAAATATATAGGAATAAAGAGGACATCATTAATTTCTAAAAGAAGTATTTAAAACTACATGTTTGAATTAATTCTATAGCATGTTAACAAATTACGTGCCAAACGAATTACGGTATGATAAAATCAAATTTGTTTTATAGAACGTATTTTCAATAAAAATTATTAGCTCAATTAAAGTAAATGGTTCGTTTTGGATTGAGAAATTAGATGAACCGCGAATTGCGCGAATTAAACGAATGGGAAATAAAATTAATTTTGATGATGAAAAACTTCTACCTTAACATAAAACAGATCACCAATAACAGACTGATAAATGAATCACTACCGCCATTAGACTTCTCATCAGTAATTATGTATGTTAGACGAATTAAAGAATAAGATGTATTTGTTTTTTAATTCGATAAATTAACTACGTTGAGGGCTTCGCCGTTCGCGTAATTCGTGGTTTCTATAATCTTTTGACCGTTGTCTGTGGTCCATCGACTTTTCCCTAACTTTTTTAGCAAAAATTACCAATGCCTTTTATCTTTACACCCTAAACAAATGTTAACGTGATGTTATTCTACCTTGCTATTTGTGTATTGTCCTTTGCCATTACCTGGATTGTCAGGAAAGTTGCTATTCGTAAATCCATCATGGATATTCCCAACGATCGCAGTTCTCACACTATTCCAACGCCCCGCGGAGGCGGACTGGCAGTTGCTGTGGCGTGGTTTATCGGGTTGGTTTGTTTTTTTGCAGAAGGGAAGATTGAAAAAAGCTTGTTTTATGCTTTGCTGTCCGGTTTACCTCTCACGTTAATCGGTTTTGCTGACGATGTGTTTAACCTTAAGCCCGGTGTTCGTTTCCTGGTTCAGTTTCTTTGCGCTGCCGCTGCCCTATTCTTTCTTCGTGGTCTGTTGACCCTGGACTGTGGACTATGGACCTTAGACTATGGACTATTTTTGACTCCTCTTGCTTTTATCGCCATCATCTGGTCCGTCAACCTATTTAATTTTTTAGATGGCATTGATGGGTATATTGGTTCCGAGATTGTTTTTATCGGAGTTTCCGCGTTTGCTTTAACAGGAAATCATGTTGGATTGTTATTGGCTGTGGCTACTTTTGGTTTTTTAATTTGGAACTGGCCTAAGGCAAAAATTTTTATGGGTGATGTAGGAAGTACTCTTTTGGGTTTTTCGGTAGCAGTGTTGGCTGTTTACCATCAAAATAATCTGTCGTTGTCTATACCGGTTTGGTTGATCCTGACTTCGGTGTTTTGGTTTGATGCGACGGTTACATTATTTCGGCGAAGGATGAATAAAGAAAAACTTAGCGAGGCCCATCGCAAACATGCGTATCAGCGGATCGTGCAGGCAGGGTTTAGTCATCGGAAAACAACATTGTGGGCCATAAGCTTGAATGTGATTGGTTTTGGTTTGGCCTGGCTGGCGAATACCTATAAAACTTATAATTTGGCTTATCTCTTCGCAGATATTGTGATTCTGTTTGCTGTACTTCGATGGATTGACAGGAAGAAGCCGTTTGAATATGGAACGAGATAGATTTTATGGAGTTAATGAAATGAATTGATGTTGGTAAATTGCTTTTAATCATTACAGATTATTTATCGTTCGATTCATGGTTTAAGTGATGATTTGCATTTAACCCGACTTTTCACAAACTTGACTTTCGAAAAAATCGGGTTAAATGATAAAAAGAGATTTGCTGCCGGCTTTACTCGATCATGTTAAGGAACCTGAAATTACTATACTAATCGGTACATTACAACAAGGAAAAATTGCACTGTTGTTTCATTACAACTTACCATTTTTTACTATCGAAATCATCACCCCTCCGTTATTTCCATACATTTTTCCTTGATCTACTCCAACGGTAACTTGAAGATCGAGTCCCCAGGGCAGCGTTTTGGGCAGGTTAGCCTGAAACATAAAGGAGTGTTGTGATATGCCATGTTCTTCGGGGTAAAGTCCCTGGCTGAGGTAAGTATAGTTGGAGCCGTAATTTAAACTATAGGTATAAAATATTTTATACAGAAGATGATTAAAACCACCTTCAAAAGCGATGTGGTGGGCAATGATTTTGTTGTTGGTAATGTAATTGTATTGGTCTCCATGAGTTATGGCAGGCGAGGTGATCAGTGGTGTTCCGATGGTCATGTTGTCGTAAGTCCATCCTGCCCTGTAGATACCATGGTTAAAGTAATTATCATTGCCACCGGCTTCATGATGTTCCCCACCGGAAATAGGATATAAATAACGAACGCCGTTCAGCAGCCAGTAATCGTTATAGGGGCCGCTTTGGTTGGTGGTTTTTATGAATTCGTATACAAAGCCATTCATAGGTTTATGTTTGTCTTTGGTGTGCAGATAAATCCCCCAAAGTCCGTCGCTGATGTTCCGGTAGGCTTTTCCGCTTCCGTCCTCAAAAATAGTTTGCCAGTAGATGCCGGTTTTGTAATCTTTTAAATTCACATCGAGACCAAAATTCCGGGAGCCAATGTGATTACCCAGTACATTTATTTTTTCCGCCAGGGGAGAGTTGGATCCTCCTCCTTTGGCGAGAAATATGTCCACGAAGTCTTTCAAGCCATGGGGTAAAGTTCCGACAGAAGGATCATCGGATACTCCGCCCCATTGCGCAAAATGATGTAATCCGTAATGAATATGAACGGGTAATGATCCGCCAAACTGTAAGTAAATGTATTTATGATGCAGCCAGTAGTTTTTGGCAAACGGTTGGTCACCAAACCATCCGTGGGATATGCCTCCTTTAAATTCGAAATATCCTTTGGTGAAGGGAACGGCAATATATTTGGGTATATAAATGGCAACTTTAGGCATGGGTCGGGCATTCCCTGACCAGAGTAATCCTCCACTGGACAAGCTGCTGTCCTGGTTGCCGAATTTTTCCTCCATACTTCCTGCCTGGATGTTTGCAAACCAGAGTTTGAGCCTTGCATATCCCTGGTTGAGGTAAAATTTGTTCCGGGCGCTGTACCGGTTAACTAGCTCAAGACCATAATCAAAGTCAATGCTTTTATCATTGGATAACTGACTTTTGAAGCCGGCTTTAACCCAATTGTTAAATTTGGAAGGTGTAAGTAATCCGTATTGGTTTGAGATAAGCCAGAATGGAGTTTCTCTGCCAATTGACGATGCGGAACCAAATTCTACGGAATATGAGGGAATTTTTAAGGTTTGTGCGGGGGAGGAATGATATTGTATAAAGGCTATGAAAAGCGGGAAAAACAGTTTTATTCTTTGGGTCATGTAATTGAATTCTTTATGAATTATGTTTTGCAAACTCCAACCTCTGCCCGGCTGGGGCAGGTGAGTTTTAAAAAGGCATAGTTAAGCTAAGGATTACCAATTTAAGTGTACATAAATTTTAGCCATATCATGGCGATCTATTTGTAGCTTCGGTGATTTATCATGGACGATTTTCATTCGACGCACGAATCATTATGAGAAAAGCGATGAACATGGTTGCGTCGAAAGAAATGTCTCTTTGCAAAAGTATTGAATTTCGGCGCATTGAAGATGATTCTCCGGATCATATTTAATCGTGCGCCGAAGAAATAAATTTTCCTTCCACCCGGTTTAACTACAAATAGGTCGCTCCTATGGAGCTAAAGAGTATTAAAAGAACATTTTATATTTCTTAACCTGATAGCCATGCCTTATGATGGGGTTAAGTAATTAAATAAAATTTTATGATTGACTATCATCTCAATATCAGATCAGCTCTTCCAACTGAAGTATATTCTTGTTGAAATCGAACTGATATTGCACTTTCTTATGTGCATTTTCGCCCATTTCTTTCCGGAAAGCATAATTTTCAGCAAGATATTTTACTTTTTCTGAAAATTCAACAATATCCGGGAATTTGATCAGATAACCTGTTTTGTCGTTTTCAATAATTTCAGGCATGCTGCTTATATTGAAAGCTATAACTGGTTTTGAATGATACATGGCTTCAAGGACTATGTTTGCAGAGCCCTCGTGTAGTGAGGGTAAAAGAAAAATATCGATACTCTTAAAGAAGTTGTTCATATCATATACAAAATCAAGAAACTCGATGCAATCATCAACTCTTAATTTTTTTGCATAGGATAAAAGGGTCTCCTTCAAGTGTCCTTTTCCTGCCACTTTAATTTTGAAATCGACTTGCTGTTGTTTCAATAAAGCAGCCAACTCAATAAGATATTTTTGCCCCTTTTGTTCTACCAGCCGTCCGGCATTGCCCAAAATAATCTGTTTGTGAAAGCCGTTGAGTTTCTGTTTTGAGTCATAGCCATTCCCATTTGGTTCGATGCCGTTATAAATAACATGGATATTTTTGGTGGGGAACAGGTTCGGGTTATGCTCCAGAAATTTTCGTTTTATTTCAAGCGAATTGGTAATGACATTGGTGACAACATATTTAAAGATAAACTTATTTAAAAGGGAGTTCTTTACAGGTAAGGCGGTTCCTCTCCTGTAAATAATCTTTTGAACACCCGCCAGTTTTGCTGCAATGCCGCCACTTTTAACATCCGACGGTAAACCAAGGATAACCGTATCAATCTGCTGTGTGTTGAAAAAACGATAAATACGGTATAATTTAAAAGGGTTAAGAAAACTTAGATTGCTGATGTTTATTTCGAAGACAGGGATAGCCGTTTGTTTGAGCCGGCTGCTAAGTTCGCTGCCAACATTGGTGCAAACTACCACATCATAACCTTTATCACGAAATTTTAAAGCGATATCGTGATGCCATTTTTCTCCTCCTCCCCATATTTTACAGGTGTTAAAAAGACAAATTTTTTTTGTTCCGTTGCAGGTCATGATTAGTTCTGAAGAAGCCTTTTGGTTTAAAATTGCGTGATTCAATTAGTTTATGGATATTTTGTCGTTTATCTTAGAGGTATTTCCTGAATCGAGCACTTCGTAAACTGAATTCTGGCTTTTATATTCAGGAACAATTTTTTTCATTAGTTTCACTATTTCCAGGTTGTTTTGGCTTTTAACAAGTTTTTCAAACTGATTATAGTAGTCTACAACAGTATTCAAATTGGTCTGTACCACTTTAGCGATCATAATCTTTGGATGATAGGTGGGCAGATTGTTTTCCTTGGCACAGAGTAATTCTTCGTATAGTTTTTCGCCCGGGCGCAGTCCAATATACTTGATCTGAATGTCCTTGCCTACTTCAAGTCCGGAAAGCCGGATCATGTTCTTCGCCAGATCGACTACCTTGATGGATTTACCCATATCGAAAATAAATATTTCTCCGCCTTTACCCATAGCACTGGCTTCCAAAACGAGCTGGCATGCTTCGGGTATGGTCATGAAATAGCGTGTAATTTCAGGATGTGTAACAGTTACAGGTCCGCCCTGCT
>DATBXH010000353.1:0-2609 GCA_036514375.1 Bacteroidales bacterium
TGGCGTTTTAATCTGCTTCCAATGAATTGAAGCAGGATCCTGGCCCGATTGGTAAAATTGTGCCGGCAGGTCGTTGCAAATGAGGTAAAAAGTAAGGCAAGAAAGGATAATTTTTGAAAAAAATTTTCTTAGTAAGGCGGCCTGCCACTGAATCATATATTCAATTTTGAGGATCAGATTAGAATTATAATAAATACAAGAAATAAGGTATTTATCCCCCTGCTTTTTTAGCCTTATAACCCATCCCGATTAATAAATTAAGTATTTTTTCCCGAAAATCGCCCTGAATAAGGATTTCATTATCTTTTGCCGATCCGCCTACACCACACTTAGTTTTTAGAATTTTGGCAAGAGCTTCCAGATCCTCCTCTTTACCAATAAAGCCGGTTACCAATGTCACCATTTTACCGCCACGGTTCTTTTTATCCAGCATCACCCTTAGATCCTGTTGTTGTGGAGGCAGGGTGTCAGCTTCATCTCCATTATTGGTTTGATATTGGAAATCGGGATTGGTAGAATAAACAATGCCACTGATGTTCTTGTTCTTAGCCATACAAATTATTTTTCAAATTCAGGAAGTACAAAAGTAGCGAAAGGATTTTGGAAATTTCAGCGTTCATTTAAAATCCTCTTAACTTGAAATATATATTAGTCACGGAGGGGAGCTACGCATTCGAAATTTTTTTTGCTACAAAGTCCTGTTTAGGGAAATATATCCTGAAATGCACCCCAAGACTTCCAGAGAACCTCCTGGAACCTTCAGGGAAGTCCCCGGAACTTCCAGAGAGGCCCCCGGAACCTTCAGAGAGGTCCCTGGAATCTTTAGGGAGACCCCCGGAACTTCCAGAGAAGCCCCTGAAACTTTCAGAGAATCCCCTGGAACTTTCAGAGGATCCCCTGGAACTTTCAGGGGCTTCTCTGAGACCTTCAGGGGATCCCCCGGAAAAGCCGGAGATGGTTCTTAAAATTCTGGAAAAGCCATGGCAATGAATCGGTTTTTAACGGATTAATGGAGAGTTCGTTTGGAATTTGTGGTATATTTGAATGCGATTGAGAAAACTGTCAATATGACACACTCAGGAATGGTTTCGAAAATGTTGGTTGAGCTTCATACTCCCATAAAATATCACTTACGGTTAGGTGAAGATAGTATTGATATGAATGAGCTATTGGGCAGGTATGTTTCGTTAACCTGGTTAAATGAAATAAGGTGTATGAATTGCGGGGAGGTGACCTACAAATCTTTTGGTCAGGGTTTTTGTTATTCGTGCTTTATGACTATTCCTGAAACCGATGTGTGCGTTTTAAACCCTGAACTATGCCGCGCCCAGGAAGGTATTGCCAGGGACATGGATTGGGCCCGGGAACATTGCCTTCAGGATCACTTTGTTTATCTGGCTTTATCGAGCGAAGTGAAGGTTGGCGTTACCCGTCAATCACAGATTCCTATCCGGTGGATAGACCAGGGTGCTTCCAAAGCGATCAAACTGGCTAAGACGCCAAATCGCTATCTTGCCGGGCTGATTGAGGTTGCGCTTAAAAAGTATCTCACGGATAAAACAAACTGGCGTAGTATGCTGATGAATAAAATTGCTGACGACGTCTCACTCCCGTTGGAAAAGAAAAGAGTTGCCGCTTTATTACCCGAAGATTTGCGCATTTATGTAACTGATGATGATACTGTGTTAGATTTAAATTATCCCTGTCTCTCTGTTCCACGGAAAGTGATCAGTGTCGCTCTGGAGAAACAATCTTTGAGGGGTACCCTGAATGGTATCAAAGGCCAATATCTTATTTTCGATCAGGGAAATGTAATTAATATGAGAAAATATGGCGGTTACATCGTTGAACTAAGGTTCTGATTAATCTTCAGTTTTCGTGGTATCCGGTTTCAGTTTTATCTTAAAATTAAGATCAAGACTTCTGCAAATACAATCATCTACAAAGTTGTTGCTGTCGCGTGCCAGTTCGTTAGGGTGAATTGGATACCTGGCATAATGTTGACCCAATGATTTTGCGATGTACGAATTAGATTTTCCGCCTTCTTTAACTAAAACCTTTTTAATATAATTTCTGATTTGTCCGCTGATGTTATGATCCTGTGGGAGATAAAGCGGTTCAAGTAAAAGTGTATCGTTATCCGAAACATTTCTCAAAGATTTCAGGTAAGTTATCCTGGTTTCATCGCTTAAGGTGTATTTCCTGACTTCGGGAATATCATGATACAAATAGCTGATGAGGATAATTGCCCAGAATAGTGTTGCAATTACCCCTGTTCGAAGGATCTTCCTGCGGTTAAAGTTTAATTTTAATCCGGTTGCGAATGCAAGGAAGGCAACATAAAATGAGATATATAAGGCCAGATGGGTCAACGCCCGTTTAGGACCCATATCTCCCTGGACGTAGACTGTGGGAATCAGGCATATCCACAGAAATAATATGAAATAGACGATGTTTAGTTTAAAGCGGATAGTTTTTATGCCGGCCATATCGAACTTGTCTCTTAACAGATTTCCCAGGTAAAGAAAGGGCAGGGCAAGGATTAACCAATAGGGAAGCTTTAATAGGGTGTTAAAGCCAAAGACTAAAAAGGAGAAAACCGAAGCCGG
>DATBXH010000354.1:0-3110 GCA_036514375.1 Bacteroidales bacterium
AGCGATGTACAACTGGGTGACGGTTTAAGCTTCGAAATTTACAAAGCTGTAAAGGTGCAGGCTCCCATCATCTTTTGTACGGCCTACGACGAGTATGCCCTAAATGCATTTAAAACAAACAGCATCGATTATATACTGAAACCGTTTACGTCCGACACCATTGCCAAGGCATTGCAGAAATACCAAAATCTGCGCCAGACATTCAAAACCAATGAGGTACCATATAAAGATCTGATAGAAACACTGCTTTATAAAAATGCACCCAAACCTGCTGCAGTACTGGTCCATCATAAGGACAAGATTATGCCGGTGCGGCTTGAGGAGATTGCCCTCTTTTACATCGATCACGAAAACACATACTTGCTCTCGTTCGATCGTAAGACCTATTCGGTAAATAAAAACCTCGAGGACCTGGAGCAAATCTGCGGACAGGATTTTTTCCGCATCAACAGGCAGTTTCTGGTGAGTCGAAAGGCCATCATCGATGCCTCACATTATTTTTCGCGAAAACTATCAGTAAACATCATGGTGCCATTTCCTGAAAAAATTGTGGTTAGCAAAGAAAAGTCACCCACCTTTCTGAAATGGCTCGAAAATACAATCTGAAAGAACCGTATCCCGGTTCTTTTTTGTTTTCTTACATTTCGATCTTTTAGCACAGGTGAAACTTCACCTCCGCTTTTGTCCGCTTCGGTTATTTCTTCATTTAATAGTTGTCTGTAACTACTCACTTTTGTGCCTTAATGAATAAACAAAATCAATTGTAGGGTACGAAATAAAATGAAGAAAAATGAAGATCAGAAGTAGTGTGTTGGTAATTTTATTGTGCATTGCATTAGGACAATGCCATATCGCCTTCGGACAAACAAAACTAAACGACGTGATCCATTATGCACTTAGCCACAGTCGTGAGGTTAAAAGCGCTAATTTACAGGTCGAAGAAGCCAGGTACATTCGGAGGGAAGCCTTAGGACAAGGTTTACCTCAAATAGAAGCATCAGGTACATACAGTAAGATGATGCTTCCCGACATAAGCCTTCCTGAGAGCTTAACGGCCATGATTCCCTCTCAGTATGCTCCTTTACTGGATAATTTAAAGGATATTAATTTATACACACTAAGCGCCGGTGTGCAGGTTACGCAATTAATTTATAATCAATCGTACCTGGTGGGGCTAAAAACCACTAAAAAGACCCAGGAACTATATGCACTCTTAAAGTCTAAAACAGAAGAAGAGGTTATTGAGGAAGTTGCGAATAGCTATTACCAGACTCTATCCTTAATGCTTCAGTTAAATACGATAGATAAGTCGCTGGTAAACCTAAAAGAGATTTACAGGATGGTTGAATTGAGCTACAGGAACGATATGGTAAAAGAAAGCAATGTAAACCGGTTAAAAGTTAACATTACCAATTTGGAAGTAAATCAGCAAACATTAAAGAATGTAATCGGCATTCAACTTAATTACATGAAAGCTTTAGCCGGGATGCCTGCTGATACTGTACTTCGCTTGGATACCACCTTGTACCGGAACAACGTAGAAATGTTTGCTCAAAATCCTTCATTTGCAGCCGATAATGTAGTCTCTTACCAGGTATTACTTAAGCAAAGCGAATTAAACAGTCAGGATGTAAAGTCTGCAAAAGCCAGGTTTACACCAACCCTGGCTGCATTCGGGCAATTTAATTACTCTTCGTACAACACAAGCTCGGCAATAAAAAACCTTACCAACATGAATACCATTGGTGTTAAATTGAGTATTCCCATATTCTCATCCGGTGTAAACTATGCCAAAATGAAGCAGGCACAGTTAAAAAAAGTCGAAACCGATGAGACTATTCTAAAAACAAAGGATCTGTTATCCATAAATTATAGTAACGCTCTTTCGGAATATCAAACGGCCTATAACTTATTGGATGTTCAGCGCGACAATCGGGACCTGGCGTTCAAAGTGTATAATCAAACATCCTCGCAATATAAAGAAGGAATGGCTTCCATGGCCGATCTGCTGAATGTAAACTCCGATTTCTTGCAGGCCGAAAACTCCTACAATCAGCAAATGCTCAAATGCAAGCTTGCCGAAATTAAAATCCTGAAATCAACGGGAAGCCTTAACCAAATCGCCAATAATTAAATCGTGAAATACTCATAAAATATCAAGATATGAAAACAAAAAGATCACAATTAATAGTAATAGCCATCGTCGTTCTGTTAGTGGTATTTACTGCTTACAAATTAAGTGGCAATCGTTCCAAAATAAAAGAGGAAGTAACCATTGCCCAGCGTAAGGTCGATAAAATAGCTGTTTCGGTGGATACCGTCCGCTGTGGTGTAATTAGTGAGAACGTCACAGCTACAGGAGTATTGGAAGCTGCCGAAGTATTAAACCTGGTATCCGAAACCCAGGGCAGAATCATCAAAATTTATAAAGAAAAAGGCGACAAAGTTGGAGTTGGCGAAATAATTGTAAAGGTCGACGACGAAGTAATTGCTGCTAATGAGCTTACCGCTGAAGCCAATTATGCGCAATATGAAAAAGACATGGAACGGTTAACCCGTTTGTCAGAAGAAAATGCAGTGACCAAACGCGATCTGGAGCAGGTTACTATTGGATTAAAGAAAGCCAAAGCCGACCTCATCAATGCCCGCAAAGCACTTAGCAATACCAGTATCAAGGCTCCTATTGCAGGGTATATCAATAACGATTTTATTACGGAAGGCCAGCTTTTGGGAGGAGGGGCACCGGTTTGCGAAATTGTAAACAATAGTTCTTTAAAACTTAATGTAAAAATCACCGAAAACGAAGTATATAAAATTCAGGTGGGGCAATCGGTTACCATTCACCTTACGGCTTTTCCGGATAAGAGTTTTACCGGACGCATCACATCCATTGCCGAAAAGGCTGACAATGCCATGAAGTTTAATGTGGAGATTACCCTTATTAATGATACCAAAACGCATCTGAAAAGCGGACTCTATGCCGAAGTGGAGCTTCCGGTGAAAAACAGCGAGAAGCTTCTTATTAAGAAATTGGCTATCGTAGGAAGTATGGAAAAGCCTGTGGTGTTTGTTGCCAAAGGTGACAAGGCTGCCCGTCGTGACATTGTAAT
>DATBXH010000355.1:0-3258 GCA_036514375.1 Bacteroidales bacterium
CAAAACCAAATGCGTGGGTTTTGAGATTAACCCGGTATCGGCACGGATTGAAGAAATTACTTACTCTGGTGCAACCATTCACAGAGGCTATTTTGAAACCGCATTCATGCAGCCCGAACGGTTTACAAGAAGGTTGTCCTCGAACCAAATTACTTGGTTAAAGGAATATCCTTTTTCGCTGGTTATCGGCAATCCGCCTTATGGGAAGTATATTAACAAATACAGTTCGTATTTTCCAACGCCCAAGATGCCGCAGATTGAACAGTTTTTCATGTATTACGGGTTGCAATTGCTTAAACCAGGAGGCTTGCTCATTTACCTGACCAGTTCCAATTTCTTACGGAACGGGATTACCTATGCCAAAGCAAAGGACGAAATCGGGAAGTATGCAGAGTTGGTTGATGCTTACCGCTTGCCTCCTGTATTCCGCTTTTCGGAAGTGCCGACTGATATTATAGTTTTAAAACGCAAGTGATATGGCAAAGAATGATTTGGAAACCCAATTGCGCCTTGAAATTAAAAAGCAACTGAGCAAAATAACAAAGGCAAACAGCCCGAATATTTATGCTGCAATTTATACTTCCAAAGGGGCTTTAAACCTGCAAGGATATTCTCGTATTGAAGGAAAATTGGTACAAAAAATCATTTCCGGTCAGCTCACTCCTTCGGCTGCCATCCCGCAACTGGAACAGGAACTTGATTTGATGTGATGGATGGACGCACACTGGCATATTACCGTGCAAGGCTCGATACGTTCCGGCACTTTATCAAAGAGGAACTGCCGGGACATACGGTTCATGATACAGGAAAGAAAAATAGTCCATTAGAGCTTCTGAAACAGGGCTTTGTACATTCTGAGATTCAAAAACGGTTCGAGAGCCGTGCAGGGAGTTTTGCTAAGCTGGGTATAAAGTTATCTGATGCACCACTTACGTTCACGGAACTATGTTCTTTCAATACCTGGTTTGCCATACACCCTGAGAAAGTGGCCGGAACAGAATCGGTTACGACCAGCATCAACTTTCCGATAACCATTAAAGGAACGAAAGAGGATATTGAAAGAACCATTAACAGTGGGTTACCTTATAATAAGCAAAAGCGAATCCGTATAGCCAAAGTCAGGGCGGAGGTTAAACTCAAATTTCTAAAACTGCTAATAATAAAGTAGATGAAACTAAGCGCATTATCGGGCATAGACGGACTTTCTGGTTTGGGCGAACTTCGGCAGGACTTGCGAAAATCTATCCACGACAATAAATCAGTAATCGAGAAAGTCCTCAAACAATCGCAAAACCTAAACGGTTTGGGCTTTGTCGAAGGTAAAAAGGTTGCGTTTACCGATGTTGTCAAAATGTACAACGAAGGTATCAGCGAAGCTGAAATCAAAGCTTGGATTTGGTACAAGTGCAAACAGAGCGTACCCATGACCCTCTGGACAAATATTTACAAGGTGGACGATAAAGACCTTCCGGCACTTGTCAAAGCTAGGGCAATGTTTGTATGCGGAAAAGAATTTATGCCCCTGCCAATCTATTCTTTTGGCAATATGTACGAACGAAAAGACAGGTTGTTGGATGACAAAGAACATATTACCAAAACCTATGGCAAAGAGGTTTATGAAAACCATCTGAAAGTAATAACCGAAGCTATACCAAAACAACTGAGCGTTTCCGAACCCAACCCAAAGGAACGTCCCATTATCATGGCAATATCCGAAATAGCCCGTAATAAAGATGTATTTACTATAACCTCTGTACGTCCAGAGTTTATGGATGCCGAAAACGCCGAACAGCTTACCAAAGTAAACGGCAAAATATCAGTTAAACGAGACTCCGCCAGTTCCCGCTACAAGGTTATCCGTTTGCGCTTCGATGGTGATACCGATTACACGCTGCGGGATGTGTTTGTAAAATGGTTATATACTTTACAACAAGCCGATTTCGACAAAAGCAATGCCATTGATATAGCAGAATATTACATCTATAACAAACCACTCAAAGACGATGAAATGACCTCAGACCAAAAAGCGGAGTTAAAAGTCAATGCCCGAAACGAGGGTGAAAAGCTTTTTTCACGGTTCTTGCATGAAGTCCTCACGACTGATGACCAGAAACGCCTTGATGAAACATGGAACCGCATGTTCAATGCCCAAAGCGACATTAACCACAAACGTGTCCCTGTGGGCTTTGAATGTTCCTCCCGTTTTAAATCAGGATTATTACAAATAACACCTATTCAACGTGAAGGGGTTGCCTTTTTTGAAGCCCTCGGAAGTGGTATCTGTGCATTCGATGTCGGCGTAGGTAAAACCATGACTGCAATCATTAACATTGCTACCAATATTTTCTCCGGCAAGTGCAAACGTCCACTGGTAGTTGTACCAAAGCCAACTTATAAAAAATGGATTGGTGAAATTATCGGTTATACCGACCGGAACACGAAAGAATTTGTACCGGGCGTTTTGTCTTATACTGATATAAAGCTAAACGATTGGAGTAATCTGGGAACGGGTATTAAAGAGAAAATCAACTTTTCAAAACAAGTGCTTGAAAACTCAATCACCATTGTTACCTATGAAGGATTTAAGCAAATTGGTTTTTCAAACAATGTTTCCGAAGAACTTTTTACCGAGCTGGTGAACATTCTTGGTCAAAGTGCCGAAAAGTCTGCCCGTGATGCAGAGATTGATTACCAGAAATACCGTGAGAAAATCGGCATGGGCGAAAAGAACACTGTTTGCGACATTGATACATTGGGGTTCGATTACCTGGTGATTGATGAAGCCCATCGCTGCAAAAACGTGTTCGAGCAGGTAAAAAGTGATGACGAGGGCAACAAACGCTACAACATCACTTCCGCTGTTTCCGAAACAGGTATCAAAGCTTTTTTTCATGCCAATTACATCCAGCGCACCTATGGTAACAATATCATGTTACTTACGGCAACGCCCTTTACCAATAGTCCTTTGGAGATTTATTCCATGCTCTCCCTGGTGGCTTACGAAAGTATGCGCCGAAACTCAATCTACCACATCAATGCTTTTTTTGATATGTTCGTGCTTCCTACTGTGGAGTGGACGGCAAATTACAAGGAAGAAATCGTTGAAAAGGAAGTCATCAAGTCCTTTACCAACCGGCTCATCCTGCAAAAGCTTATTTACAACCACATTCTTTACAAAACAGGCGAAGAAGCCGGGGTAAAACGACCGTTCAAAGTAAACCTGCCCAAGCTTTACGACAAGTCCCCCGATGGCAAGAA